>CAKVCH010000056.1 GCA_934725745.1 uncultured Clostridia bacterium
GAACAAAGCATAACTATTACTTCTTCATCCAACCTTTCTGAAAAAGATATTGATGAAGCAATTAAGGAAGCAGAAAAGTTTGCTGATGAAGATAAGAAAAAGAAGGAACTTTTCGAGCAAAAGAACAACGCTGAAAATATGATAAACAGCCTTGAAAAGTTGCTTAAAGAGAACGGCGAAAAATTGTCGGAAGAAGAAAAGACAAGTCTTACAAATGCAATTGAAGAGTGCAAGAAAAAGATTGATACGGACGATGTTGAACAAATAAAAAAGGCTCTTGAAGACTTGACTTCAACTTCTAGTAGCGTAATTTCTAAACTTTATGTCGAAGCGTCAAAAGAAAGAGAAGCAGAAAAGAATAAAGAAAAGAAAGATGATGACAAAAAAGACGGCGATGACGAAATAATTATCGACGATAAGGATAAAAAGTAATTTAGAGTTTTAGGTTTTTGTTTTAATTTAATTAAAAGAATAGGGCACATCTTTTAGTTGAAGAAATGATAAAACTTAAATTTGAATAGTCTTAGTGGGTCTTGTGGCGGGGGCAAAAATTTGGAAGGAAAAGTCATCCAAGTTTTTGCCCCCCAGCGCCCGCTTTAAGCTTTTTTCGGGATATAATTTACCACGCACCAAAATAAACAATTTTTTAATAGGTTATAAATATGTAGAAAATTATTTATAAGTTTATTCGCGTGTAGAATTACTTTTTATTCATAAAAAATTTATTAAAAGGAAGGGCAAAATGCCAAATAGCAAAAAAGATTTCTATAAAACATTAGGGGTAGACAAAAATGCTAGTCAAGACGAAATTAAGTCTGCTTACAGAAAACTAGCCAAGCAATATCACCCAGACCTACACCCAAATGATGCCGAATGTGCAAGCAAGTTTAAGGAAATAAATGAAGCCTATGAGACATTAGGAGACCCAAACAAAAGGTCAAATTATGACCAATTTGGCTCGTCTAATCCAAACGATTTCTTTGGCGGAAACGGCGGTTTTTCGGGCGGATTTTCAAGTGGCAACTTTGGCGGTGGCAACTTTGGCGGGTTTGAAGATATTTTTGACATCTTTTCGTCGTTTGGCGGGGGCGCTTCAAGGCGCGGGGGCAACGCGTCCGTTCCAGGCGAAGATATTGAAGTGGACCTAAATTTGTCCTTTAAAGAAGCGGTTTTTGGTTGCAAAAAGACTTTTAGAGTAATGAAAACCGATAAATGTTCTGCTTGTCAAGGCACGGGCGCAAAGGACGGGAAAGAATATTCTACTTGTCCAGATTGCCAAGGCACGGGGCAGGTAAATATCACTCAAAATACCATATTTGGCAGAATGTCATCCGTCGCTCCTTGTAAAACTTGTAACGCGACAGGAAGAATTATTAGGACAAAATGCGCCGAATGTGGCGGAAAAGGCTCAATCAAGTCAAATCAAGAGATTTCAGTTGATATCCCAGCGGGTATAAACGACGGGCAAATGATAACTATGCGTGGAAAGGGCAACGCCAGTAGAAAAGGCGGTCCAAATGGTGACCTTATTATAAACATCACCGTTGCACCACACCCAATTTTAACAAGGGAAGGCTTTGATTTGCACCTTGAACTTCCACTTCCATTCACGACAGCCTATCTTGGCGGAAAAGTTACAATTCCGCTTGCTGACGGCACATACGATTTGACAATTCCAGCATTAACTCAACCAAATACGGTTTTCAAACTTAAAAATAAGGGCGTTAAAATTCTTCAAAGAGACGGCTACGGCGACCTACTTGTGACAGTTAGAGTGGAAATGCCAAAAGAAATGAGTAGAAAAGATAAAGAACTTATTGAAAACCTTTCAATTTCTGACTCACAATACAAAAAATACAAAAATTATCTTGATAAAATGTCAAAATTGTAGTTTTTTTAAAAAAAGACAATTTTTGACGACATAAAATCACAAAAAGAGTTTTAATTTTGAGTCAATATTCTGACAAAAGGTTAAAACTTTGAATAATCTCCCTTTAAAACAAAAATCTCATAGTAAAAAATACTGTGAGATTTTTTGTAGTATAAAACCACTAGATAGTGAAGTGACCCATGCGGGGTCCACTTTATTCACTGGTGGGTTTTTATTTAACTGAAAGATGTTTTCTAAAATGATATTTTTAGACAAATTAAAATCACTAAAAAGTTTTTATGTGCAATAAAGGGACTTTTTTAGATAGCCATAAAAAAATTTTTACTATGAAAACAAAAAAAAGAGTAAACCTTATGTTTGCTCTCTTTTGTATCTAAGAAAATCCACGACTGACAATCACGAATGATTGAAAGACACTGATGTTTATGAAACCTTTTTTAAAAAACTCTCATAGACATCAGTCCCAGCGAATTTCCTTTTTCAAGTATACATAAAAAAAATATAAAAGCAACCTTTTTTAGTAACTTTTTTTAAAAAACTAAAAAAACTTTTTAAAAGATAATTTCTTCAAATTTTTTAGAAGGATAAATTGACAATGCTTGCGTTTTTTTGCTAAAATGGAGCAATGAGAGAAAATTGCTTTTTTATCAAAAAAGAAGATATGGTGGACGGTCAAATTTCGCTAACTGGCGATGAATTTTTGCATTTAAGCAAGGTTTTACGCACCAAAGTGGGGGATAAAGTCAAATGCTTTTATGACTCATCGCCTTTTTTTGACTGCGAAATTGTGGAAATTACAAAGCATTATGCAACTCTCAAATTATTAGGCGAGAAAAGTTGTCTATCTAATCCAACGGATAAAATTGTCCTTTTTCAGGCACTGCCAAAACTTGACAAACTCGAATTTATTGCGCAAAAACTAACTGAACTTGGGGTAAGTGAAATCAGGCCTATAAAAACGCAGTTCTGCATAGCAAAAGACAATCCTAATAAGTTAGAAAGACTAAATAAAATCGTTGTCAGTGCGTGCAAGCAATGTAATAGGACGGCTCTTCTTAAAATAGCACCAACAATTGACATTAAAGAAGCTACTTTTAGTGAATTTGACCTTGTTCTTTTCGCGAACGAGAACGAAGGGACGGTTAAAATTGATAGTTTGCACGATAAAATAAAGGACGCAAAAAATATCGCGTTTATTGTCGGAAGTGAAGGCGGTTTTTCAAGCACGGAAATTGAAAAATTATCGAAAGTTGCCCACTCAATCTCGCTTGGCAAGCGCATTTTAAGGACCGAGACAGCGTCTATGGCTATCGCAAGTTACATTAGTTTAGTAAAGGAGAAAGAATGAAAAAAGTTTGCTTATTAAACCTTGGTTGTAAGGTCAATCAATATGAATTGGACGGGATTTTAAACTCCTTGAAAGAAAATTATGAAGTTACAACAGACCTTGAAAATAGCGACATTTTTATCGTTAACACCTGCGCTGTAACAAGCGAAGCGGAGAAAAAGAGCCGTCAAATTTTGGCAAAAATTAGAAAAGTTAACCCAAATGCAGAGATTTACATATGTGGTTGCGCGTCCCAAAACAACCCAGAGCAGTTTTTAGGGAAGGAAAATGTTAAACTTGTGCTTGGTAATACAAAAAAAGGCAAAATTAGCACTCTTTTTGGTCAAAGTGGCAATTTGGTCGAAGAAGTTGGGGGAGACTATGAAGACGACTTCTTTGCAACAAATGTAAGAACGCGTGGATATGTTAAAATTCAAGATGGTTGCAACAATTTTTGCTCTTATTGTCTTATTCCATATGTTAGGGGGCGTAGTAGGTCGAGAGATTTGCAAAGCATAGTAAAAGAAGCAAAAGCCCTTTCAAAAACTTGTAAGGAAATTGTTTTAACAGGCATAAATGTCTCAGACTACAAGATAAACGGCAAGCCCGCATTGGCGCAGGTTATTTTGGCTTTAAAAGACTTGCCTTGTCGGGTCAGATTAAGTTCAATGGAGGTCGGAATCATAACTCACGAATTTTTAGACGCGATAAAGGTCGCAAAAAATTTTTGTCCACATTTCCATTTGTCACTTCAAAGCGGATGCGATAAAGTTTTGCAAGATATGAATAGACATTATACAACTTCAACCTATCTTGGAAAAGTAAGAATGATAGAAAGTTATTTCAATAATCCTTGCATAACAACCGATATTATTGTCGGCTTTCCAACCGAAAATGACGCCGATTTTGAAAAGACGCTCAATTTTGTCAAAATAGTTAAATTTAGCGACATCCATTATTTTGCCTATTCTTCAAGACCTGGGACTCGCGTCGCGCACCTAAAACAATTAAACGGCGCGGTCGTAAAACAACGCGAAAAAAGACTTGAAGAGATAAGAGAAAAATTAAACTTAAACTACCGCGAAAGTTGTATAGGGAGTATATATAATGTCCTTATTGAAAGTGACCATAAAACAGGAAAAGCGTGCGGTTTTAGCGAAAATTATGTAAAGTGCTACTTGACTGGCGATTACCACGAAGGCGATATGGTTAAAGTTAAAGCGGTTGCAATTTTTAGCGATGGACTTTTGTGCGAAGAGATAAATTAAGACAATTTTAAATTTTATTTTTCTATTGCAGAATTAAAAAAAGTTGGAAGAGTTGGTCTTTTTTCAAAGATTCTTCTTTTTGGTGTGAACATTAACAATTTAAGAAGTAATGAGATTTTTTTAGCCAATATATGAAGCCAAAAAAAGAAAGACAAAATAATAGATTTTCTGCTTTTAAAGCAAAATGTGTTAAAACTCTTGACAAATATAAAACAATAATGTAGACTTTATTTCAGCAACATCTAGCAAGAAAAGGGGGTGAAACAATGTCAACTGTAAAAGTAGGCGAAAACGAGAGCCTTGAAAGCGCAATCAAGAGATTTAAGAGAAAATGTCAAAAAGACGGTATCATAGGCGACCTTAGAAAAAAGGAAGCATTTGAAAAACCTTCTGTTGCTAGAAAGAAAAAATCTGAGAACGCAAGAAAGAAAAAATACAAATAAGTTTTAAAAAAAATTAGTCAGTCTTGGCTAATTTTTTTTAATTTTGAATAAAACTCAATTTAATTTTTCAAAAATATTCAAAATTATTTGTTGATTTTTATTAAAAAAGTAAAGAAAAACTAATAAAAACGAGTAAAAACTTCTTTTTGGCATTCATTTTGCTTTTTAATATTTTTGTTAATAAATCTTGTTATATAAAAGATTAAAAGGCTGAAATAAATTATATTTTTATCGAAAAAGTATAAATGTAAGGTTACATAACACAAAATTGTCGCTTTTTGCACCCCTAAAATAGACAAAAATCCTATTTTTTTGACATTTAAAACTTTTTTTGGGCTTCCTTTTTAGTTTGAATTATTGCGCCTTGGGTCTATAC
>CAKVCH010000057.1 GCA_934725745.1 uncultured Clostridia bacterium
TTGTAGATTACAAAGACGAAACATTATTTATTCAAATAAAATACATTGGAAATGTTGCCCCAAAGCCCTATTCTTTAAACTACAAAAAAATAAATTTTGGTGGGGCCACTCACGAAATAATTTACGCGTCAAACGATACTTGCCTAGTTTGCATAAAAAGTGCAAGCGACAAAATTGTCCTAACAAATGAAAAGAATGTCGGCGAAATGACTTTTAAGGCTCTTCAAAACCACCTTTTATTCTTCGCCCCAACAAAAGAAAATAAGTATATTTTTGGGCAAATTGATTTTGTAAACAAAAAATATGAAAAGGTTTTATTTCAAGAAGTCAATCAAATTGAAACCAGTCAAAATCAAATCACGACTTTAAAACATTTACTTGATTTTGGTCATCATACAATAAAAAAGACCTTTTTTACAAAAAACTTTTCGACTAAAACGCAACTGACTAGCGCAGTTACCCCACAAATTGCAACAAAAAAAGAGCTCATTCCCTACGCTTTTTTGGACACAATAAAAGTTAAAAACTATGATTTGGCGCGCGAATATCTTTCACAAGATTTAAAATCAAAGCTAGACGATTTGCATTTAGCTTCTTTTTTCGGCGATTTTAATGACATATTTCAAAATGTCAAAAAAGATTCATCTTTAAATGAAATTGCTCTTTTTTATGGAAACGAACAATTAAAAGAAGCAAAAATCTTTACCTTTGAACTAAATGACACAAAAATCACCAATATTTATGAAGATTAGTCTAAAAAAAGTTGATAAAAACGAGAAAATGATTTAATATTTATTATGTTTAAAATAGTAATTACATTTTAAATATATTTATTGTGCTTAAAATAATATATAGACTTTAAAAATATTTATGGTGCTTAAAAATTTTATGTTTTAAACAAATTGGAGAAAAATATGTATTTACAATATTATTTAATGGGAATTATTCTACTTCCAGGGCTAATTTTTGCGATTTATGCCCAAGCAAAAGTTACAAAAACATATAGCGAATATCGTTCCATTCACGCAAAATCGGGGGTTAAAGCGAGTGATTTCGTTCGCGGACTTTTACAATCTAGCGGGCTTGAAAACACGACCGTTAGACAAATAAGTGGCGAACTCACCGACCATTTCAATCCATCAAAACAAGAAATATGTTTGTCGAAAGATGTTTATAACTCTTCGAGTATTTCTGCGCTTGGCGTTGCTTGTCACGAATTTGGTCACGCTCTTCAAAAAAAGGAAAAATATGTCCCTTATCAAATTAGACGCATTCTTGTTCCAGTCACAAATTTTGTCAGCAATCTACTTTGGCCACTTGTTATTCTTGGTTTAATCTTCAATTTAGGTGTTGAAGGTGGTGGGGTGCTAGGCGACATTTTCTTGTGGTCGGGCATTGCAGTTTTCAGTCTTGCTGTTCTTGTTAATCTTGCTACACTTCCAGTTGAATTTGACGCATCAAGACGCGCACTCAAAATTTTATCCACTACAAATACACTCGACGAAGAAGAACTCGACGAAACAAAAGAAGTCTTAAATTCTGCCGCACTTACCTATGTTGCAGCGCTACTTGTTTCTATTTTAAACTTGCTCCGTTTCATTTTGGTTGTTACAAGGTCATCACGAAGAGATTAAATCGTAACTTTAAACACAAAAAAACCTATCTAAGATAAAATCCTTGATAGGTTTTTTATTTTTATAAAACAGCCAAAACTTTTGAGTAAATATTTAGTTGCGCTAAAACAGTAAAATCCACATTTCAAAAAGCCTTGCCAACGCTTCTTAATAAATATGTTATATTTACTAAAATTAAAAGGTCATTAACAAAACTTATTGCTCTACTTTTGACTCTTTACTAGCCTTTTTCGTTGTAGGCTTTTTGTCTACTTTCGCCTTACTTTTAGGCGTTTTTGTTTGACTAGTTTTCTTACTTGTAACCTTTTTAGTCCCTTTGCTTGTTGCCGAAGAAGGCTTTTTACTTGAAGGCTTTTTAACTTTTTCTTTTGAGTCTGTCGTTTTCGTCTTTTTTGAACCTTTATCTTTTGATGGAGCCTTTTTTGTTGATTTTAAATTGGTTTTAGTAGGCAATCTTTCACCACCCACGCCCGAGACTTCAACATTTAACTTTTCGTCACTATTCAAAGACAAATCAGTTGCAGAAACTTCTTTTTCCACATCGACTTTTTCTTCGACCTTTTCATCAGCCTTTCCGTTAACCTTTTCGACCGCCTTTTCGCCAACATTTTCGTCGCTTTGCGAAGAATCATTTAATGGCTCGTCTTTGTCATCATACTCGAGTTCTTCGTCGCTGACCCAATTTTTCTTATCATCCTTAACCCATTTCCTGAACTTTCTTTCAAAAATAAGTTGTTCTTTTTGAAGAGCCTTTTTCTCACGCAAATAATATTCCGCAACTTGCTTTGGGTCTTCGCCGTTATTCAATTTGTCTTGGCAAATTCTATTGATTTCAAGCAACTTTTCGACTGGTTTCAAGTACATTTTCTTTCTTAAACAATACTTTCTGATGTTTTCTGGAGCATTGCCTTCTTTCCAAAGAAGAGAAATATACTCATTTTTTTGCTTGTCGTCCGCTTGCGCCAAAACCTTGTACTTCATTTTGTTGTCCATACGATAGCCAATGTCGTACTTAACGCAAATTGGGTCGGTTATCTTTCGTTTTTCCTCGACGACATCAAGTTGAAGTTTCAAAATTTGAATATCACGCATAAATTGCAACAAAATTATGCACCCAATAAGGACAAGTGGCACCACAAGTGCCAAAACGATTCCCCTACTGCTTGAAAATAGTTGCAACATTCCAGAGATAACCCTTGCAAACCCCGAATCATTGTATGTCCCAAGAATCAAATCTTCTCTCACATACCAATTATCGATTTGTTGGGTGCCGTCCGCGTTGAAATTTGATGTTCCATAAGTCCTAAACCACCTAACCCCGTCGACTTCGTACACTTCGTAAATCTTGTGAAAAATGATGTCACTTTTCGCTTTTGCCGCGTTTTGAATCGTTGCGTTTTGACTTCCAAAAAATTGCGCAAAAGTTACTTTATATTTTGGTTCGCCGATGTTAGTTGTGTCGACTTTGCAAGTCGCCATTTTACTTGTGTCAAAAGAATTTGATATGTCCCAGTATCTATAAAACGCAATAATGTCCCCTTCTTTCAAAGTGTGCGTGTCAACGCTTTTTGCAATGACATTGTCGCCCTTTTTAAAGCCCGACGCGGTCATACTTCCGCTCCCGACTTTCATAGAAGTGAACCCCGCAAAACTTGTCGCGACGTGCTGAGTTAGACTGTTTACAATGCTAATAAAAAGCAGTGCCGAAACAGTCACAAGAACAATGCAAAAAATGCTAAGAATCCTTGAAATAATCTCCATTCCGCGATTTTTTGACTTCAAAAGTTTTTCATTGATGTTTCTCTTTTTTGAATACTTATTTTGAAGTTTTTGAGCGGTTTTTTCGATTAGTTTTTGGACGCTGTCATCTTGCTTAATTTTTACATTAACAACATCCATTATTTACCTCCGCCAAGGTCAAGGAACGAGTTGTTGATAACAATGTCGCATTCGCCCGAAACACTTGGATTTACAACTTCAAGATACAACACAACTTGCCTTGTTTGCCCCACTTTTATGTCAACAGAAAAATATTGATTAAACACATACTTCTTGTCCGACGCATCGGTCATAAAGTAAAGATTAAAGTTTTCTCTTTTATTTGTTTGAACATCAAATCTCATTGTAATGTTGCTAGGTCCAATATCTTTTAGGTCGTAAACGATTTTAATAAATTGTCCGGTTTGAAGAATAACATCATTTACATCCGCAACAGACTTGTTTTGTGATTCTTCGTCGCTTGATAATGTAACAGTTCCCGTCCCAATTTGTCGCACTACAACATCTTGGTCGTCGGTGTTTTTAACACAAACATATGACGAGCCCGTCACTTCAACCATCTTTACAACTACATCGCCTTTATTTGCCGTAATTCCAACAATAACACCGACTGCAATGCCCGCCACGACAAAAAGCGCAAGGCAAATGATAAGAACTATTTTTTTACTTATCTTTCTTGCTTGCTTATCTTCGCCCTTTGAAACGGCGCCACCTTTTTCATCGTCCTTTTCACTAGACGCTTCTTTTTCTTTCTTAGAAGATTTCTTACCTTTCTTCCCTTCTTTTTGAGCGGTTTCTTCCTTTTTAGCAGTTTCTTCTTGCTTTTCAGCTTTTTTTTCCTGCTCTACAATTTCGTCTTTTTTTGCCGTTTCTTCCACTTGAACATCAGGGCTATTCTTTTTATCTTCTAAATTTTCTTTTTTCTTATCCATAACACACCTTTAATGAAAAATTACAAAATGTAATTTTACCGTCGCGCCCAACAACTTTTAGACGCACACTTTCAACTTGCGCAAGTAAAATAAAAAAATAACATCACAAAAAATCAAAAATATGCTTTTTACAAAACACATCTAAATTGATTTCAAAATTAAGTAGCAACTTTTAGGTCATTGCACTCTAAAAAAATAATGGGACAAAAGAAAACAAAACTTTTCTCCACCCCAAAGTTTTTTATAGTGCACTCTATTACCATTTTATTATAACCATTTTTACTCCGCGTGACAACTTAATTTGACTATGTTTTCTAAGGATTTTTAACAAAACAAAAACCCCTTCTATTTTTAGTATCTCCCAAAATTTCACAAATACATTATGATTTTGCTTTTATTTTGGTTTTCTAAAAATATTTATCAAAATTATTTGTTTTAAGCGCCTAAATCAAAGCCTTCACTTTAAAGTTGTTTAACATATATATTTTAAAACACTTTAATCATTTTTACTTTGTAACATTTTTAGTCTAAAAATAGTAATCCATTGATTTATATTTATTTTAAAATAAAAAAATCGAAAGCGCTTAACTCTCGATTAAATTAGTTTTATTTTTAATGTTTTTTCTAATAGTTACCTATGCCGTAGCAGAATAGTTAAGATTCCAAGTGAAACTACCATTGCACGAAATGTCGTTATCTTGGCTAGACAAAGCAATTTTTATATAAAGCGTTTTTGTCCCCTGCTCGATAGGTTGATGAGAAAAACTTGACACCGTCGACGAAAAGCCCGAATCGGTTGCGTATGTAAAGGAAAGCCCCGCCGTTCCACTAAGCCCATTGGTCAAAGTGGCGAAGTAGGTCTCGCCATCATTAGTAAAAGTATAACTAAAAACAACATATGTAT
>CAKVCH010000058.1 GCA_934725745.1 uncultured Clostridia bacterium
ATTATACAGTGACTCTTAAATATGGTGACAGAGCGACAGATAAACTTACATATTCATTCCTTATTAACGACTATGTCCCATCAATTTCGTGTAGCATTCCTTATGGAGAAACAACGACATCAAATATCGATATTTCCTATAACCCAAGTTATATTTATAACCAACTCGGGCGTTGCTACATTGTAGTCTATGTCTACAACACAGACTCAAATGCTTTCTACGAATTCGCGAGATTTGCTATTGATGAAAATGAAACTTCGTCAATCTCAACATTCACTCTTACAAGGTCATATTCATACTTTGTCCAAGTAAAAACTGAGACTGGCAACACGATTTCATCGTTTAGAGTTAACAAAACAGACCCGCTTAACACATTCGCAATAATAATTATTATTGTTTCAGTTGTTGCAGTTACAGTACTTATAATTGTTATCATTAAACTTCGTACTCGTATGAGAGTTAAATAATCTTTAATAGATATTACAAAAAACACATTAAGTTTAAAATAACTTAATGTGTTTTTTAAATGTTTTTATTTAAAATGTCTCTTTTCTATAAAGATTTTCAAATTTTTACCTATATATCTATATTTTTTTTATAATATCTTCAAAATTTTGGGAATTGGCAAAATATCTTAAATTTTTTAGGAAAAAGTCGCTAGTAAACTAAAAAATCAATATCCATCATAAATTTTGCAATTCATATTTTCAAGTTCATTGAGCAAATAATCACCACATTGTGAGACTTTATCGTTCTTAATAAGAGCAATAATTGTCACTGTTGAGCCGTTCTCGTATGCGCCCGCAAGTTTTAAAAGGTTTAAGACGCTAGAAAAGGTGCTTGTTTTAACCGAGCCATATTCATATCCATACAAGAAGTTTTGATACTTCACAATCTTTAAGAGTTCGTTAATGCAAAGAACAACACTTTCACCTTCTTCGACAAGTCTTTTGACTCTATCTGTGGCAATATTGACAAGCATTGTGTTTTTGCTTGTTGAATCGCCCATATAAGAACGCATTGTTTCAACGCCCGAGTAGTCGTCTTCTACAAGAGAATCAAGAACAAGGTTTAAAACTTTGCAATCTTTGACTTGCGAGTTGATTTTACGCACAGCGTCAGGATATTGGGCAAAATCGTTGACTATAATAATAATTTTATCGCCAAGTTTGACCTTTCTTGATAGAATTTCATATGGTTGAGATGGAATAACGCGTTTTATATTATCAAAATAAGGCCTTTCTTCTTCAAATTCGCTTGCATTTTTAATTTTGTTACAAATCTTAAACCTGCAATTCTCCGAACTTTTGTACAAGCACCTAACCAAATCGCCAGGTCTTAAAGGTGGATTTGGTTCAACCGCCTTAGGTAGTAAAATTGCGTAATCTTGTCCAAAATTTTTCTCAAAAGGAAAGATATAAAGTCTATCATTTACAAGGTTGACATAACCTTCGCCATCACGGAAATCAAATTTGTCGTCATACATACTATTGCGTTCCGCATTGTCACAGAAAAGCCATTTTGCTTCTTCTGGGCTAAATTCGATTTTAACTTCCTTATCTTTAAAAACTGCGTTTAAATCTTCATCTTCTTTTGAAATGGTAATCTTTGCCCTATTTTTTGGTGGGCGCCCTTGCCTACTTTTTGGAATCTCGGGGACAATCTCACCCGACATAATTTTCATAATTTGATCAATAAGTTGTTCTTTTTTAAGGACAGTAGGACATTTTACTCCGACATTACGCGCAATATCACGCAAAGCAAATATGCTAAGATGTCTCATTGATGCTTCATTCAAATTTTCCACTATTTGTCACCCCTAGTTAAGAATAGTATAATCTACATCAAAAAAAAAGTAAAGCAATAATTATTTTGAAAATTTTTTTAAAAAAAATAAAAAAAAATTTTTGAAATTAAGAAAAACTCGATTTTTTTATGTTTTTTGGTCTTTTTATCTTTTTTTTCCACTTTTTTTTACATTTTTTTTGTATTTTGCCCTTTTAAGTACACAAAAAATCCCGCTTTGAATAACAAAACAGGATTTTTATTTATTGATATTTAGTTATTTTTGAAAACTTTTTACAAAACCAACTCGCCTTCGTTTGTTTGAATAACTCTAAGCACTCTAACCTGGTCTCCCGTATAAGCGTCAATATACAAATAGTACTTATATCCCTCATAGTCGCCTGAAAATTCATACGCTAATGTTTCGCCCACAAAATCTAGCGGAATTACACACAATTTTTGGTCGTCAATGGATAAATTTGAACTGACTTTCTTTCTTGCGTCCGCTGAACTTAGTGTCGCCACAAGGTCTTCCCTTTCAATATGGTTATAAGCATAACTTGACGCTTCCCAACCAACAATTGTTTCGTCCGTCAAATCGACTTTAACCTTTATTAGGTCTGGATACATAATTATATCGTCCACAACTGGGGCTAGATTAACATACGCAGTCTTATTTGAACTTGCAGACCAAACGCATTCCATATCTTTTAGTCCCCTTTCTTTTGCAAACTTAGTTGCCAAATCAATTGCGCGGTCATTTGACGAAGTTTTAGCGTCAATTTGACTTATTTTTATACTTTCATCAACATCTGTACTTGGCTTGCTCCCGCTATCATTGCCCGATTTGGCTTGTTCATTTGATTGCGTTTGTTCCGCAACATTTGCACTTACAGTGAGCAGAAATCCGCCCTTTTTAGTAATTTGAACAAAATAGGTTTTATTATTTAATTTTACTTGATAGTCAAAAGTTTCAAAACGCCCTTTTGTTTCATTTTTGAATGTAATTTCTGCATTTTTGCCGTAAATTTCTTCAACTTTTGCTGTCGCTTGCTCTTGTGAAATGTTTTCACCCACAAGTCCCTTTATTGATTTGCTATTCAAACTGTCAGAAAAAGGTCCATCATATATTAAACTTGGGTAGGCTATTGTATCATTAGAAAAAGAAGAAAAATTTGCGCTAAAATTATCGTTTTCGACGCCTTGACCGCCCAAATTATCCGAAATTCTGTATCCCATCATTATTTTATCCATAACAGAATTTAGTTCTTCTTTAATACTTGCAATGCTTTTCATAACTTGCGACAACGCGACATAATCTTCATCTTCAATCTTGCCTTGTTTGTAAGTTATAAGAGAAGTGCAATAGCCGTTTAGTTTGTTCATAAATTGGGTTGTTTCCATTAAAACATCACTTGATACTGGAAGATAACTTAATGTTCCCTCGGCGTCACTTGATTGTTGTTTTAAGTTGCTCAAAATCTTTTGTTGGCTAGTGGAATCGTTTGAAACCATTAGTTTGCTCACTTCAACTTCCATATTGTTAACATTTGCGACCAAATCATAGAAATTTCTTTGATAAATGCTCTCTAAACTTGCCGAAGTTGTTGTCAAATTGGTTGTTGTAAGAGACAGTGCGATAATTAAACCCACTATTGCCACACTTAAAATTGAAACGGTTATAATAAATGCTTTTTTCATTTTAAACTCCTTTTAAAGTGCAAAGACGTGGTCGCCAATTGTCGTTACAACCTGCCTAGAATAAATCCATTTGCTTGTCGATTTGGCTGGGTTGTAATAAAACAAACTTCCATAAGTTGGGTCCCACCCATTCATTGCGTCGCGCGCCGCGTTGTATGCTGACTTGTCGGGTTCAAGATTGATTTGCCCGTCAGTCACCGCCGTAAAAGCGTATGGTTGATAGATTACGCCCGCGATTGTGTTTGGAAATTTTGAACTTTTAACTCTATTTAAAATGACCGCTGCAACTGCAACTTTCCCGACATAAGGCTCTCCGCGCGCTTCTGCGTGAACACACTTTGCAAGAAGATAAAGGTCGGAAGAAGATTGCTTTGTGCTTGTTGACGAAATGGTTATCCCAAGCGCCTTAGCCGTGTTTTTACCCACAATACCGTCCACTTTTAAGCCATAGTCCTTTTGAAATTTCTTAATCGCCTTCAAACTTTGAGAGCCAATAATCCCATCAATTTTTCCCTTGTAATATCCAAGTTGCTTTAATTTTTTCTGAATTGCCTTGTTTTCAGATGTTGTTGCAGTGTACGCGACAACGGGATTGCTTTGTGGCAAAAGATACGATGTCACAGCAAACGACACACCCACGATTAGTAGCAAACACATACACAAGACCACCAAATACCTTTTCATTTACCCTCCAAAAAACTTTTTTATGGTTTCTAGAAGACGGCTTTTATAAACATAAGAAGTGTTTGAATTTATAAAGCACAACGGTGGGTAAACAACGCACCACCAGTTGTCCCCTTTCCCCGACCCAAGATTAACAATAAGGGCGTCATAATAGCCGCTATCCAATGTCAAATCTCCATATGTTCTTACAGGGAAATATTCATTCGTAAGTTTCGCCGAACTTCTATAATCAAGGTTATTGTGTGCAAGAATTTCGTTTGCTATGCGTGTAATTTGTGATAAATTTTGATTTATTTTTTCTTCAAACTCTATTTTTGTTGTGCAAGAAGAAATAATTGGGGTCAAAAAGTCCACAATTTCATCTTTTATTTTATATTTTATGTCTTGGTCGACAGCACTATTGCTATCCGCTCTGATATGTATTCTAAGATATTCCGTGTGACTCGTTTCCGTCTCGCGCGTTCCAAAGAAAATAAGCCCACCTATCAAAAATAAACAAAAAAATATGGCAATAAACTTTTTCATACGAACTTCCTTACGAAAAAATTATTGACCATATTTTTATTTCTAAACTATTTTACTTTAATAATTTTGATACAATCTATTATACGCTATGATTTTTTGCCCGTCTTTTAGTGGAAGTGATAATTCACCGTTTTGAGATAAAAGGTCAGCAATAGTGATGTTAAGTTTCTTTGCAACATCCCACAGCGTTTCATCTTCTCTTGCAACATAAATTTCAAGCGCGCAATCTTTTGGTGGTTTTTCTTCGCCCAAAGTTATTTCGGTCGTTACAGTGGTTATGCTTTGGCTCGCTATTGAATAATTAAGCTTAAGTTCGCACAAGATTTCAAGTTCTCTGCCATGTCTAGCCTTAACATTTATGTCCCCAAACGAGAGTGCAAGTCTCACACTATCCGTGTCCTTTGTATCCATTGTTCCAAAATTGACAGAGTATGGAACTTCAATGTCGACAGAATTTAAAACATTGTTGCCGTCATCATCTTCGTGATTGTAAACAATGTTAACACTTGCAATGCCTTCGACCAAAGTCTCATTGCATTTGAC
>CAKVCH010000059.1 GCA_934725745.1 uncultured Clostridia bacterium
ACCCTGCCCTATTAAGACCTGGGCGTTTTGATAGACAAATTTATGTTAATCCGCCAGATGTCAAGGGTCGTGAAATGATTTTGAAAATCCACGCGAGAAATAAACCACTTGACGCGAGCGTTGATTTTAAAAATTTAGCGCGACTTACCAGTGGTTTTACGGGGGCTGACCTTGAAAACCTTTTGAATGAATCGGCTATTTTGGCGGCGCGCGAAAATAGAAAGAAAATCACTATGACCGACATTTCAGAAAGTATAAATAAGGTTATTATGGGACCGCAAAAGCGAAGTCGTGTTGTGTCGGACAACGACAAGAGAATTACGGCGTGCCACGAGTCGGGACATGCGATTGTGGGTAAAGTTCTTCCACATTGTGATGTTGTGCAAGAAGTATCGATTATTGCGCGCGGAATGGCGGCGGGTTACACAATAAGTCGACCTGACAACGACGAAGCGCATATGTCTTACAACAAACTTATCGACAACATAACTATGATGTTAGGCGGGCGAGTTGCGGAAGAAGTTTTGATAAAAGACATTTCGACGGGCGCGTCAAACGACATTGAGCGGGCGACAAAAATTGCAAGAAAAATGGTCACAGAATGGGGGATGAGCACCAAACTCGGCTCAATCAACTATGGCTCGACGAACGAAGTTTTCCTTGGGCGTGACTACCAATCACAAGTAAATTACAGCGAAAAAACGGCGGGCGAAATCGACGAAGAAGTTAAGAAAATTATTGATAGTTGCTACAAAAGGGCGCGCCAAATCATTGAAGCGCACCTAAAAGAAATGAACACAATGATTGAGATTTTGCTTGAAAAAGAAACCATTTATTTCAATGAAGTTGAACTTATTATGAAGGGCAAAACCGCGAGACAAATTTTGAACATTATGGAAAAAGAAGAATCGCGAAACAAGGCCAGAATCGAGATTGAGCGCGCGGAAGCTGAACTTGAAAAAGTTAAAAAAGAGCAAGTTATTAGATTGAAAACTGCCGAAGCGTTGCGCAAAGGCGGGGTGATTTCGCAAGACGACATTGAAAAAATTAAACTTGACTCCGAGCGCCTTATAAAACAACACGAAGAGCACGTAGAAAAAGTTAGAAAAGAGCAAGGCGTAAAAGCAAACACCGTCAAAAATGAAAAATCGAGCAAAACCACGGATGAAAAGATAGACGAAAATGTTTCAAGTGGTGACGACAACTTAGAAAAAGACGGCGAAAAGAAAGATTCTTTAAACGAGACAAAAACAAGTCAAGAAAACGAAGTCAATTTAGAAAAATCAAGCGAAAATCAGGCGAAAAAGACTGTTCGCTCGACAAAAAAGTTTCATAAAAACGAAAAAAATGGGAAAAATGATACACAAAAGGACGACTAAAAAATGAAGAAGATTATTATTTGTACGGTTTCAATTGGATTGGTGCTAGTTGTGGGGCTTACCGCTCTAATTATGGCGCTTGTTCCAGTGGGGCAAAACAATTTTATTGTCAAACCAACGACTATTTACTTTTTAAATGAGACGACCAAGAAAAATGACAGCGAATGGTGCAAGTTTAGGTCAAATTACAATCAAGACGAAAAGGATAAGTTGAACGAACTTTACCGCGTTTTTAACGAAGGTTTTTCTCAAAAGGCGTTGACTGCACTCTTTAAAGGCGAACTAAACGATAGAGTTGAAACACACTATGAAAAGAGCGTCGGGACTGAAAATTATGTTAGACGCAACGGGGATTCTACTCATTTGACACTTGTTTTTGAATATTCAGAAGAACAAACAATCAAGGTTGACGATAGAAGTTATAACTACAAATATTTGTTCTTCCAAATTGATAATTCAACAGAACGCGTCGAATACTTGTTTGGTGTTTCAAACTCCGTGTCTCTTGATTCTTCGAGCAATTATTTGTCATACAACTATTGGTTTACAACAAAAATGAATGCAACAAAACTATATGACCATATCGCAAGTTTAAAGTTTAATGTTGAAGGCAAACCAACTCAAATTATTGATTCAAGAGCATAGTAAAATATTAAAAGTTTTGATTAAAAATAAAAAAAAATCGGGTCTAACACACGGCTCGATTTTTTATGCGTTTTTTTGTTTTTTGACATTCAATTTAGTTTTTGATAAGTTGTGGCGAGATGTAAAAGAAACTTTTTAGAATTGACTTTTTAGTAACTGGTTCAAATTATTGATATAAGATTTAGATTATGAAAGTTGTGGCAATTGATAAAAACTTTTTGATATTGATTTTTTAGCATCCATAATTTTTTAAAAAAACTATAATATTTACTAAAAATTGTTTCTTCTTTTTAAATAATAATAAGGTGAATTTTTTAAAAAAATATTCATAAATAACTTGCGGGAACAAGCAAATAAAAAAAACAATTTTTTTGCAAAAATTTTCATACTTTTTGTAAAAAAAAGACAAATAATTTTTGTTGATTATTTGCCTATTTTTTTTGATTATTTTATATGAATTTTTAACTATTTTTTTGCCTTTATTTATAAGGCTTTTGTGATTTTTTTATTTTTTTTTAAATATTACAAAAATACATTGAAATTATCTTTCAATTTCTTCTTCATTTTGATTTGATTTTTCGCTTAATAGTTGTTGCCAATTTTCTGAGTAGTCGATGACTTCTTCAAGTGGCTCGTTAGTCAAAACAAAGTGTGAATTGTTTACATTAAAAAGCAAATTGTACGATTTGTTTGCGTCGAGACCAAATGCTTTAAGTTCGTATGGTCTAAACGAAAAATCTTCACCTTCCGATTTTTGTAGAATGTCGTCTGACAACATTTCAATGGAGACTCTTCTATGGTTAAAAATTGACCCGTTCCATTCTTTGTCTGCGCAAAATTTGTTGACTGCTCTTTTGATGTCTTCTGAATTGTAAATTTTTTTACTCATTTTAAATTCTCCTTTTTCTTTTATTTAATTATTATACACCTTTTTAACCGTTTGGCAATATGAATAATTGATAAAATTATGTAAAACTACAATTAAAGCGATTGCTCTTGGGTAAATTCTTTTTTCGGCGCATCTTTTTTAAAGCGATAGCCTTCTTTTGTTAAAACAAAACCTTTTGTCCATTCTTTGTTTAGGTTTGGGCGATAAAGGTTTGTAATGGCGTTTCGCGTTTTTCCATATGTTGTGTATGCTCCGCTGTCGCAAGTTTGAAGAACTCTTGCAATTGTTGATAATGCGTCTATATTCTGGGTGGAGCAATCAAAATCATTTTCTTTTAAAAGATTTTTAGCAAAGTCGTCTAATATTTCAAGCGCGTAATCGTTGCCACGAATGTAATAACTTGTTGTAGCAAGTTCTAATTTTTGGGTTATATTTGTGATAAAAAGCGCAAGTTGTGCATTTTTTTGGGAATCTAATTTCAAATCTTCAAAAAATTTAAGCGTTTTTATGTTGTATAATTCAAATTTTTCAATTGGAGAGACAAAGTGTCCGCTTGATTCTTTTCGCTTTTCTTCCGCCTTTCCAATGTCGTGACAAAAAATAATCAAATTCATTATTGCGCGTGTGTTTTTTGAACAAGCAAGCGTGTCGACAAAATTTTCTTCGAAAAATGTCATCACCGATTCGGTGTGCTCGCCAAGAGTGAACCCTTCCCAAAGCCCAATTTGGCTCGCAAAATCGTTTTTGAGTTCGTTCCTTGTGTGAGATAGGGCATATTCCATAACATCTTTTGGAGAGTGGGAAAAATTATCGAGTATTTCTTTACTGCCCACAAGTTTAGCAAGATTGCTTGATAAATCGGAGCAAATTTTTAAGTCGTTAAGTTTGTTTATCATTTTTACCTTCTATATACTATTTTAAACTAAAACGCAAAAAATGTCAATTATTGTGGCTTTTACGGAAAGGCGTTGTTGAAATTTAACTTATTTTGCGTTAGCAATATTGTTTGTAATTGAACATCATTTTCGTTTGGAAATATTTTTATAAACAAAAGGAAAAGCCGAAAAGACTTTCCCTTTTGTTCGTTTGGAGCAGGTAACGGGAATCGGACCCGTATTTCTTGCTTGGGAAGCAAATGTTTTACCACTAAACTATACCTGCATATATAATATTTACTCTTTTTACAATATCATATTTTATGGAAAAAGGCAAGCAAATTTATTAAATTGGAACAAATTAAGAAACAATTACGCAAAAAATGGGTGGTTTAATGTAAAATGGCGTGATTTATTGGACAAAAGGGACAAATTAAACTAAAATACATATTAGAAAACAAATTTTGAAATAGGTTCAAAATTTGTGATGTTGATAATCCTATATTAGGATGCAAGTAAACTCTTCGATTTAACTTTCGAGCATAGTGCATTTATAAAGTTAATCTTGGGTGCGGACACTAAAAAAGCAAAATAAATATAAAAAAAGGAGATAAAAATGGGGTTTTGGACTTATGAAAGTGCTAGTGATGTAAATTTTATGTTTAACAAAAATCACTTGGTTGTCATCCTTTTTTCACTTGTAATAATTGTTTTTCTCTCAATGTACGCATGTAGAAAAAGTCTAAAATTTCAAAGGATTTGCGTCGCGATTTTGCTTATACTTGCCATAATTTTGCAAGGGCTTAGAATCTTTTGGCGATACAAATATTTGGAAAATACGGGAGAAGTGATAACCTTTTTAAAGGTCGCAGAGCCAAGTTTCTTCCTTGTGTCGTTTTTAATTAGTGTGCCGATTTTAATTTTTGCGATTTTTAAGAAAAAAAGAGAAGATTCGCGCATTTTTGGACTGAGTTTTGTGTATAATGTCGCGACTTTAAATGGAATAATATCGCTTATTTATCCAAATTTTTTGGTGAGCAACTTTGAAATTTATCATTTTTGCAACCTTTCAAGCGTGCTTGTGAGAAGTTTTATTATAACAATTGGAGTTATTTTGGCGTTCTCAAAATGGATCCCACTTGGCGAATATCTTGACCTATATCGTGCGATATTTTCACTGTTGTTTTTTGGAGTAGTTTGTGCTATATTAGGTTTTGTCTTAAAGGGCGACAATTTGTTTTATGTTGATTACTGCCCAATTTTTGAGACGCTGGGACTTAGTTTAAATTTCCCATTCCAATACATTGTGCTTGGGGTATTTATGTTTATGTTCCAGTGCTTAATGTAC
>CAKVCH010000060.1 GCA_934725745.1 uncultured Clostridia bacterium
CAATAGCGCCGTCTGAGCACGCTGTAATGATTTGTCTAAGTGGAGTAGTCCTAATGTCACCAACGGCAAAAATTCCTTTAACACTCGTTTGCATATATTGGTCGGTTATGATGTATCCTTGCGCGTCCTTTTCTAAATCAAAATCTAAAATTTCGGTGTCAGGCCCACGCCCAATACAAACAAAAAGTCCGCCAACAGAAAGGGAAGTAACTTCGTGGGTGATAAGATTTTCAACATCGATTTTCTCAATTTTCTTTTCACCACTGATGTTTTTTACTGCACTATTTAAAATAAGTTCAATGTTTTTCCTATTTTTAACTTCGTCTTGCAATATTTTTTCGCCACGGAACTCGTCGCGTCTATGAATGAGATAAACCTTTTTTGCTATATTTGCCAAATAAATTGCGTCTTCAAGGGCAGTGTTTCCACCCCCAACAAGAGCGACTGTTTCGCCTTTGTATAATGCGCCGTCACAAGTTGCGCAATAACTTACACCTTTTCCAATGTAATCCCGCTCATGCTCGACACCAAGTTTTCTAACACTTGCGCCATATGCTAAAATTACCGCATATGCTTTTATTGTTTCCGAAAAACATTCAATAACTTTAACATCTCCTTCAATTTTTACTTTTTTAACTTCGTCAAAAATAAAAGGGATGTTGAGTTCTTGCGTATGCTCAAACATTTTTGTTGCAAGGTCCATTCCAGAAATTGTCCCAAACCCAGTGAAGTTGGAAACATCTGCTGTATTACAAATTGCGCCCCCAGGGAGAGCCTTTTCAATAATAACAGTGTCAAGTCCCGCGCGCTTAGCATAAATACTTGCGGTCATTCCTGCAGGTCCACCGCCCAAAATCACAAGGTCATAAATTTTTTCCATTTTCGCCCCCAAAATTAAGTCTATTATAAAATATTTTTGTGCAAAATGCCAAATAAAAAAGCACTTTTTTTTGACATTCTATTCATTTTATTTTTGTTTTGTGAGACTTTATGGTAAAATAACAGTGGAGAAAATATGTTTTACATTGCAAAAAATTGGTATGAATTACTAAAAAATGAATTTAATAAAGACTACTTTAAGACCTTGCAAGCATTTTTAAATAACGAGTACGCCACAAAAACAATTTACCCACCTGATAAACTTGTTTTTAATGCGCTAAATCAAACAAAATTTAAAGATGTAAAGGTCGTAATTTTAGGGCAAGACCCATATATAAATGAAGGACAGGCGCACGGGCTTTGCTTTTCAGTCGAACACGGCGAAATCCCGCCAAGTTTAAAAAATATTTATAAAGAACTTCACGATGAACTTGGGACTTACATACCAAACAATGGCAATTTGACTAAGTGGGCAAAGCAAGGAGTCTTACTTTTAAATAGCGTCTTAACAGTCGAAAAAGGTAAGAGCTTTAGCCATAAAGGAAAAGGTTGGGAGCGTTTCACGCACGAAATTATTTCTTTCGTTGCGCAAAAATATTCGCCAGTGGTCTTTCTTCTTTGGGGTAATGGTGCAAAAAATATCGTAAAAGATATTGACTTAACTGGTCACTATGTCCTAACTTGCGCGCATCCAAGCCCATTATCTGCAAACAACGGATTTTTTGGATGTGGTCACTTCTTAAAATGCAACAAGTTTTTGGAATCGAAAGGAATAGAGCCTATCGATTGGCAAATAGAAAACATATAATTTTTTGCCTTTTTATGTAAAAAATAAATTTTTTTAGGTGATTTATAGAAATAAGTCCTATATTTTCTTGACATATAATAGGCTATAATGTAGAATGAATTTAATTGGAGAAGGTTAAAAATGGAAATTGCGAAGCGTGAAGCGGGGCAACAAATAGGTTTAAAAATTAGAGAGATATTAAACAGTAAGTGGATTCTTTTTGCCTTAGCAGTTGTTATCGCTGTTTTTTGGGCGGTTGATTTTCCTTATGTATCTCTTCCTATTTTGCTTGTGTACGAAGGCTTGGTTTTATACTTTTGCCGTGACGACATTAAAGCGTTTTTGTTCCCAATGCTCGCAATCTCTTATTCTATAACGACCATTCATTCTGGAATAGGCAATTGGATTTTTTACTTAGCAATTTTTGGCTCTTTTATAGGTTTTCTTATTGCATACATAATTAGGGAAAAGGTAAAATATAAAAGAAATTTTAAACGCGGAGAACTTTTACCAGCGTTCATTTTGGCGGGGGTTGGAAATGTTTTAGGCGGAGTAATAGGTTTTTTTGATTTTAAAATCTTCTTAATTGTTGCGTTTTTTTCTCTATTAGTCTATTTTTTATATTGGTTGTTCATAAATTTTCTTTCAAAAGAAGATAAAGAATACATAGCCTATGCTTTTATTGCTTTAACAACACTTATATGTTTTGAAATAGTCATATCCTACGCGCGCGCGGACAGTTTAGTAGATGCAATTAAATGGAAAATCGTTAGAATCGGCACGGGGGAGATAAACGCGGCGGCGATTTTTATGATTAGTGGTGTTTTGTCGTGCTTCTATTTAGCGCGAGGCAAAAAACACGACTATCTTTATATGCTTTTAGGTTTTGTTTTTGACCTTTTTGTTTATTTGACTTATTCTAGAATCTCTTTAGCAATTTGCGCGGTTGCTTCAATCGTCTATTTCTTTGTGGATTTAAAAGACAGCAAAAACAAAAAAGTAATAGGCATTGTTTTTGGAACTCTCGTTGGCTTGTTTGCTATTTTCCTATTGATTTTTTGGGAAAGAATAAGCAACCTTTTCTTCTATTACTTGCGTGTTGGTATTGGCAAAAACGGCAGAGAATATCTCTGGAAATGGTGCTGGTATCAATTTGAAGACAATATGTTTTTCGGAATTGGCTTTGTAACAAGAGACGCCGAAGCGATGCAAAATTTAATCCCAGGCATTGAAAATATCGGGACTGGAATTGGACTTGTTAATGCTCATAACACTATGCTTCATTTCTTGACTTGTACAGGGCTTATTGGGTCGGTGCTTAATTTATATCTTTACTATAAGAAATATCAAATGGTATTTACAAAATTTGATAAATTTAAATTTTTTGTTCTTATGAATTATCTTTGCATATTCGTATCTGGATGTTTTGACCCAACACCAAACAACAGTATTTTCCATATGGAACTTGAAAACGAAGATAAAGAACCTTGGGAACTTGAAAGAAAAAAAGTAAATAGCATTGTAAGTCGTTACCTTGAAATGCCAAAATCAGATAGCATAAATTCGCAACCTGATATGAAAATGGACGGCACAGTAAATGTAGATTCTAGTAACAACGAGACAGAAGTTAAAAGAATAAAGTCGACAAAACATTCAAAAGAGAAAAAGACTGTGGAAGATAATGCAAAAGATGAAATGAAAATAACAAATAAAAAGGAAACTGCCCAGAAAAAATCAAGCAAAGCGCAACACACATCTACTCAAATTAAAGACTTTTATAAAACGAAAAATGAAAGGGAAAGCAAATAGAAAAATGGTAGTAAAATTTACTACCATTTTTTAGTCAAATTAAAATTACAAATTTTTATTCTATCCCAAGTTGATGCGCGACTATGTCTGCAATTGCGTCGGCACCATTGTCGAATTTGTTGATTTTATATGTGTTTTTTCTGTATTCGTCAAGCAAACTCGGATTTTGTATGTAACTTTCTACAAGTTCTCTTGCTTTCTTTTTGTCAGGGCAGTAGACCCCCATTTTATAAATTTCAGTAAATAATTTGCTGGATGTTTTCTCAATTTCGCCCGAGTAAAAATTGGTCATAATTGGTGTGTGCATAAAGACGCAATCTGTTATGGCGTTTGGTCCTGCTTTTGTGATGTAAAGGTCTGACGCACACAAAATCTCAGGCAAATTAGGAACAAAAGGTTGGGGAAGGAAGGTGATATTTTCTGGCACACTCTTTTGTAACTCCAAATATTCATTGTAAAGTTTTTCATTTTTTCCACAAATAGGAATGATTGTGATAGGAAGAGTTGTTTTTAATAATTCTTTTGTAAAATCGTTTAGTTTTGCTTTTGCGTACGCGCCGTCTGCTAGAACAACTGTAAATTTGTTCATTGGAAGATTATATTTTTTACGATAAAATTCTTTTGATTCGTTGGCATTAACAACACATTCGCGCGTGATAAAGCTAACTTCTTTAACATTCTTAATGTGACGAATGTCTTTTGCTTCGTTTAGGGCATAAGGGTTGTTGACAATAAACAAATCTCCCGTTCTATCCCACCAACCGTGCGTGTTGTGGTCTGGATTGTAGGCAATAACTTGTGAGTTGTATTTGCCTTTTTTCTTGCCCACGCACGCGATATGATGCGTCGCGAAATATGTCGAAATAATCGCGTCGGGATTTTTCTCTTCATAAAGTTTTATAAGTCCGCGTTTAACTTTTCTAAAAACGGTTGAAAACACAAATTTTAAACTATTTTGTTCACCAAAAATTTTCATAGCGAGCAATTGTGCTCTAAGGTGCGTTTTGTGCTTGTTTGCAAGTTTAACTTCATTTATAGCAAATTGCTCGTATTTTTGCATACTTTTGTCGGGTGAATCCCTAAAAACATAGCACCTTTCGACATCAATCTTGTCTCCATATTTTCTCTCTAAACTCTCAGCAATGGCTTCGGCGGTTACAATATGCCCTTGACCCGCTTCGCAAAATGTGACAAGAACTTTCTTTTTATCCATAAATCCCCACTTTTATTCTGTTTAGAATATTTAGTATCTGTTGTAACTTTCAAAATTTTGTTTTTGTTTTTTCTTATAATAGTCTTTAAAAACAAATATTTTAAAGTTTATTTTCGACATTATTATACAATAACCATAACACAAATATTTTTTTTTGTAAAACAAAAAGAAGCGAATTGTCATATTTAGTCGTTTTTGTGTTTTTTTAAAGGTTAAAATAAAAACTTTCTTTTTATTCTTGCTTTTTGTGAAAAAATAAGTATAATGTCTAAAGAAGTGCTAGGTGGGGAGCTAGTGGTGCCCTTAACCTACAATCCACTACAGTAGGGCCGAAGGTTTGTCTCGGGGCAACTTTGTTAAGAAAGAGCGTATATTTACAATGTTGAAATCAAGGTCTTGTGCAACTGTTAAC
>CAKVCH010000061.1 GCA_934725745.1 uncultured Clostridia bacterium
ATTAACCCTTGTAGCGTCTGGCGGAATAGGTCGTTTTGGCTTGACAAGGGTTGAAAAGACTTCCCTAAACTCGCCACCTTGAATTTTAAGTGCCCCAATTTCAATAATTTCGTCGTGTTCGGTATTTATGCCCGTTGTTTCAAAATCATACACGACAAACGACCCCGTCATTGCCTCTTTTGAATAGGATATTTTTTCAAAAAGATTGGCTTGTTTTTGCGAATAATATTTTTGGGGTCTAACATAGCGATAGTCGCTAATTGTATTTTGGTCAATATTTTGCTCGATTTCGTGTTTTTCGGGCACTTTGCAAAAAGAGATATTTCTTGCTGTAATGTCAAAAGAATCGCTAAATTTTGACACCTTTCCTTGTATCAAAACGGTGTTTCCGTTTGTAATAAGGTGCATTTTATGATAATTTGCGACGCTTGGAAAAATAACTCCGTGAATAGTCCCCGTATCGTCCCTTACTTGAAACTTAAAATAAGGTTTTTCCATTGGCTCTTGCGTGCCGTCTTTATTTTTTTTCATCCTTTTTGATTTAAAGGTTTTTTCAGTAATAAAGCCAATTTGCCCCGCTATGACACAATTTTCATATTCTTGCTTAATAGAACTTATATGTCTTGGGTTGAAATTTATCTCGCTTCCTACAACGACCTTTTTATCAGTCACCATGTACTTATCTTGCGTTCTATTCAACAACCCTTCAATGTCACTTTTCATTTGCATTTCTTGAAAGCGACTACTTAAAACATCTTCTCTCACAACTTCTTTTTCGTCTAATTTACTAAGAGTCAAATCAAACTGTGCGTAAAAGTTTTTTTGAAGTCCGTTTAAAAGTTGATGGCTTAAATTTGTTCTTTCAAAGTAGTCGTAAAGCGACGCTGAAAGTCCGATATTGATTTTAACATCGCCGTCGATTTTAATGTCGACCTTTTCAAAATCTATTGTACTATAAACAAAAGGACTATTTGTCTGCAAAAACTTCTTTATAAATGACAATATAAGGTCATTCTCGATAAAACTTTTACCAATATTGACATCCACCTTTCCGTCGATTTTGACATAGTCCTTAACGACATTTGTAATTTCTTCTTTTTGTTCTTTTGTCAAGTCCATTGAACTAGGATACATAAGGTGAATGGCGCAAGTATTCGTTTTTTTATCAAAAAAAACCTGCCTTAGACGCAAAAAATCGTATCTATTGCAAGTTTTTTTATTTATATACTCTAAAAATTCACTAACTTTGCTCATATAGACATTTTAAAGCACAAAGTGCAGAATGTCAACAATTACAACGAAAGCAAATAGCACAATTAGCCCGATAAAATGAATCCAACTTTCAACATTGCGGTTAATTGGCTTGCCACGGATACCTTCAATTGCCACAAAGACCATTCTCGCCCCGTCTAGCGCTGGAATTGGAAGAAGGTTAAATACAGACAGGTTGATTGAAATAAGTGGTAGTAAAAGCAAAAGATTTGCAAAATTTGCCTTTGTTGCTTCCGCCATTGTTATGACCGTAGTAACTGTTCCGCCTAAACTTGTAAGCGCTAGTTGCCCCGACAGAAGTTGCCACAAAATCAAAATAATTTTCCAAGCCCATTGAAAGCAGAATACAAATGTATGCCCAAGCGCTTCAAAAAATCCATATTTATAATAGGTTGTTGAGACGCCTAAAATTGCACCGTGAAGAGAATAAGTTTCACTTCCCGCTTCGCCCGACGCGATAATGGTCAGTGTTCTTCCATTTATTGTAACCTTATTATCTTCGCCGACATCATAAGTCTTAACAACTTTTGAAGGGTCGTTGTCTTTAAATTCGACGACTTTTAAACCCTCGCCTTCTTTATTTGTAATGTAGCAAGAATATGAGAGCCCGTCGACTGAGAACATCTTGATTCCGTTTTCCGTGGCGTTTGGAAGTTCGCTTGAAAGTTGCTTACTGACAACAATGTCGACATCTTTTCCTTTTCTATTGACCTTGACAACAAACTCTTGCCCTTCGTCGAAAGTTGACACCATATTAGTGAAATATTTGTCATAAACAAGGTTGCAATATTGACCGTCGACTGCAACAATGATGTCACCTTCTTGAATCCAATTTTCAGACGCAACGGAAGGTGGGAGTTGAACATTTGTTACTTGGACCTTATCAACATATCCACACGCCATAAGGAAAATCGCTGCGAAAACTAATGCGGATAAAAAGTTAAAAAACGCACCACAAAAAAGAACAATCAGTCTCTTCCAAACTGGCATTGAGTTAAACGCGCCTTCGACATTTGGCTTATCTTCATCTTCCCCTTCAAAAGCGCAAAATCCGCCAAGTGGAATAAGCCTTAGTGAAAAAACTTCTCCGTTTTTCTTCGTCTTTTTGAAAATAGGTTTTCCAAAACCAATCGCAAATTCGTTTATTTTAAAACCGAGCAACTTGCCCGCCGTGTAATGCCCAAACTCGTGAATCATAATCATAAAAAGAAGCGAACAAATGGCTATAAAAATATACAAAATCCAATCAAAAACGCCCACGGAAAAACCCCTTCATTTACATTTTAATGGTTAAACAAACAAATTATAACAATTTTAACGAATAATTATCCATTAAGAAAAAACTCTTTTTCAAAAAATGTTTTATAGAACGCTATGCGCTCTTTTTTTCGTTTGTAATCCAATTTTCAAAACTACTTTTTCCACGCAAAACCAAAATTAGCCAAAAATCATAAGCAAGCAAACAAAAATATATGGAATATTAAATAAAACCGAATCAAATCTATCTAGCACTCCGCCGTGACTTCTGAAAAAGTCACCTGCATCTTTTACATTCGCTTTTCTTTTAAGCAAAGACTCCAAAATGTCCCCGCCTTGTGCTATAGCGCTTCCAAGGAAGCCAACAATAATAAATTTCCAGAAAGCAACACCCGTGAAAACATCTCTAAAAATCAAGAAGAAAACGAGATATGTCAAAAGTGCGCCAATAATTCCGCCAACAAGCCCCATAAGCGCGCCCGAAATTGTCTTGTTTGGACTGATTTGTGGGCAAAGTTTTTTGCCTTTTATAAGTTTTCCAAAGCACATTGCAAATGTGTCTGTCAAACACACAATCATAAAAAGCAAAACGAGACTAAATAGCCCCATTGGAACGCCACTTGTATTGGTGTTAAAATCAGTAAAACCAATTTGGTTAAAGTGGTTTAAAAGATACAAAAAGAACATCAAAAGAGTTGGATAAACCATAACTGCAAGGGTGTTTGTAGATTTAAAAACCGCAAATTCTTTAACTGACATATTTGTTGCGACTCTAAATTCGTCTTCTTGCATATCCTTTTTTATAAGGAACATCGACCCTAACATAACAGCGATATAAAGAAGTGCGACAACTCCAAAAGTTATAAGAATAATTGTTATTGCGCTAAGTCCACACATTACCCCAACAAACGCCGACACAAAGACCAAAAAGCACGCTAGTTCGCCAACATTTTTAAAGGTTGGATTACCACTTTTAAGTTGCAATTTTTCCATTTCCCTTACCGCTATAAAACTTAAAAAGAAAATGACAAAATCGACTGCGTAGTTGAAAAAATATTGTAGCACAAGGCACGCAATAAGAAGTACAGTCAATAAAAAGCCCATTTTTACTTTATTATCCATTTTTTACTACCTTTTTATCTTTTTTTTGTATTTTTTTAATCAAAAAGCGTCTTACTTTACCATTTAGACGCCAAAAAGTCAAATTATTTTATTAAAATGCGTTGTTTTTACGCTTTTTTGTCAAACAAAACAATTTTGCAAAAACACCAGTTTTTACTAAAAACGCTAATAATTTTAACAGTTTTCTCTATTTTTAAAAGAAATAAGTTGTTTGAGTTGAAAATTACGCCTTTTTCATAGGTTTCTTTATCGCACCAAACTTTCTATCGCGCCCTTGAAATTCAATAATCGCGTCATCCATTTCCTTTTCCCTAAAATCAGGCCAATATGTTTTTGGGAAATAGAGTTCCGCGTAGGCGTTTTGATAAAGCATAAAGTTGCTTAACCTTTGCTCCCCACTTGTTCTAACAACAAAATCTGGGTCTGGGATTTCGCCAGAATCAAGATATTTTGCAAATGTCTTTTCATCAACCGATTTTAGACCGTCTCCTATAATTTTGTTGACAGCACGGACGATTTCGTTCCTTGCCCCATAATTTATTGCAACATTAACGGTTAGCGCATTATTGTTCTTTGTCGCTTCCTTAAACGCCTTTAACTTTTCTTGCAACTTTTTATCCAGTTTTGACAAATCACCAATGGTCATAAATCGAACATTATTGTCCATAAACCATTGTTGTCTTCTTTCAATTGCGTCTGCCATAAGTCTAAAAATTTCGTCGACTTCGTCTTGCGGTCTGTTCCAATTTTCAGTCGAAAAGGCGTAAAATGAAACATATTTTATTTTAAGTTCCAACGCGTGTCTAATAACAACGCCCATTGAATCTACACCCACTTTGTGTCCATAAGTTCTTGGCATTGCGCGCTTTTTCGCCCATCTTCCGTTGCCGTCCATAATAAACGCTACATGAGATGGAATCCTTGACTCGTCAATTTGTTTTTTTTGCTTCTTTTTAAAAAACATACTCTCTCCTTTAAACACAATGTACTTGCAACACCATAGTTCTTTTTCAAATTGTCCTTAAGTAAACCTATAAAACATTTTAAAAAGACTATAAGTGAGTTGATTTTGCCTTGTTAAACGCTCTTAAGAATTAAACGCGCTCACCCTACAAAAAAACTATACTTCCATAACTTCTTTTTCTTTGTCTTGGCAAACAGAGTCAATTGTTGCGTTACATTTATTAACAAGTTTTTGGACTTCGTCGCTTGCAGAATCGAGTTCATCTTTTGTCATTTTTTTGTCTTTTTCAGCGGATTTAAAGACTTCTAGGATGTCTTTTCTGTCATTTCTGACAGCAATTCTTGCTTCTTCTGCTATACGCTTAACTTCTTTAACGATTTCTTTCCTTTTTTCTTCTGTTAGCGCTGGGAAAACAAGCCTAATAATCCTTCCGTCATCTGTTGGAG
>CAKVCH010000062.1 GCA_934725745.1 uncultured Clostridia bacterium
TTATATGGCTTTTTCTCAGATGAGAATAGTTTATATTCTAGGAAGTTGAGAGTCATACAATGCTTGCATTGATATGACCGAGACGACGACGAATACACACTATGTGTTATTTGCACGAAGTGCGCAAGAAAGAATAAAGTTCTTTCTTGAAATTTTAGTGAAACTAAAATTAAATTACACATAGTTTATATTTAAATTATACAAAAAACCGAAAAAACACATTTTCTTTGTAATAAACCAATTAGTAAAGTTCTAGTAGGAATGAAAAAGTTTTTAATCGTTCTCTACTCTCTTTCCAATCTGGACACAGTTTTTCAAGTTCCCTATAAAATCTTGGTGAATGGTTCATTTCTTTTAGATGTGTCAATTCGTGAAATATGACAAAATCAATCAATTTCGCATCAACCATCGCTAGCCTAAAATTAAGTTTGATAACTCCAAATTTGTCGCAACTTCCCCATTTTGCGCGGTAATTCCCTATTATAACTTTGCTAACATCAAAGCATTTATAACATTGTATAATATCTTTAAATCGTTTTATAATGACGCGTTCCGCAATATCCTTTGTGATTTTTTTAATATAGTATGCTGTTTTCCCTGCGTCGAAATATTTTTTTGGGATCAAAAAGTATTCATCTGTAAAGCAAGGCTTTGTGACTTTTGTTGTAGGTACGATAACATATTCTCTACCAAACAGCAAAATATTCTCCATATTTATTATTTTTGAGTATTTTGATGCGATTGATTTTGTCTTGTTGATTTTTTTTTCTAGAATACTTCGTTTTGATAACAAAACTTCTTCAATTTTTTGAGTAGAAATGCCATAAGGGCAGTAAACAACTAAGTTCCCTTCCCTATTTATAGTTATTTTTATGGTTCGTCTTTTTTCTCGAATAATACTTGTTTGTTCTAACATATTCACCCTTTAATTTTATCATAATTTTTGACATATAAAAAGCAAATAAACGCAATTAAGTTGACTATCAATCATTGTTTTTGCTAAAATTATGTATAAGAAGTATGCCCATGATTTTGAAGTTTCACACTGAAAAATTGTAAAAAAGGCTGGCGTGGGCTCTTTTAAAATTAAAATAAGGTCTGATCCCGTGTGCATTTTACATATAATTATATTTGCATTCAACTTGCACACATTAATCACTAAATATTTTATACAAAATTACTTGCTAGTTTTTTAAAAACAATGTAGATAAAGTTAAAAGAGAGTTGAAATATGTCGGAAATTAGCGAAAATAAGGCGACTCGCGGTAGTATCGCGAAAATAATCCTAACAGCGTTGCAAAATGGTGATAAATATGGCTATGAAATTTGTAAAGAAATTGAGCGTCTATCTAATGGCACGCTTATTTTAAAACAGCCAAGTTTATACAGTAGTTTGCGCCGAATGGAAGAACAAAATCTCATATCGTCTTATTGGCAAGATAGTGATATTGGCGGGAAAAGACATTATTACTCTTTGACTCAACAAGGAAAAGAATTGATACAAAATACAAGTAAAGAAGCGGAAAATAGAATGGAAGACTTAATGCAAAATCTTCCGTTAAATGATTTTGAATATGTTGAAAATAGCGAAGATTCCCTTCCTAGCGAAAATTCAGGGCGTGTTTCTGTTGTTAGCCAAGGAAATTTGTTTAATCTTGCGCCAAAGACTGATATAAAATACATTGACGAGACAAGTTCAGAAAGCGAAAATAATTCTTTCGTTCAATATGACCTTTTTAATCAAAATATTAAATTCGTAAAAGATAGTTCTAAAAATACGGATAAAGTTGAGGTCTATAAGAACAAATATGAAGAAATGGATAATCACGGACAAGATATTGAGCCTATAAAGGATAATTCGCAAGACGAAGCAAGTGATTATTTTGAAAAATTAGACAGATTTAATGAAGTAAAAGACGAAAATAATGTCGCAGAACAAGGCGACAAGAATGTTGAAACTAATAACGAGCCAATAACAAGAGCATCTGTTTTTGGCGATAATTCGGAAGATAAAGGCGACGAAAATTTTAGTTTGAGTTTTTCTTTTGACTCTCCAAAAGACGAGACAATCTCTTCCCCATCTTCAACTGATAATGAAAATATTTCTGATAACAATAATGTTGAGAATCAAGAATACGATGAAGGGCTAGTTGCCGAAGAGTCTACTTTATCCCATAACAGTATAATCAAGAGTGATGACTTAACGGCAAGCGATATTAAGGATGAAAATATTATCCAAAATGAGAATATGGAAAATACTTACGAGAGAAAAGACAATTCAATTGTTTGGGATGATACAGTTGTTTTGCCAAAAGACACAGTTGATGAGTCAAAATCCAATGATTACAAAATAATTATTGGACAACTATATAATTCTTCAAAATTAACTGACCCTTATGAAGAGAACAAATTTTTTACCTTTAAAGAGATATTCCCTTCTGCAAAAGTTGAAGAAAAAAAAGAAACATCAAAAGATAGAAGCGAACTTGACGAACTAATAGCGAATAATTCCCATATTTCTTCTCAACAAAACATAAAAGTGATGCAAGAACAATTCTCTTTGCAAGGTTTGAGATTAAAAATGCACGACAACTCTCAAAATAAAAGCAACAAGAACTCTTATGTCGATGTAAACAGACTTAGAATGCATACTTCGTGGATTGTTTCCTTTGTTATGCTGATTGAAGTCATATTTTGCTATATATTTTTGAAAAATTCAAATAATATAGTTAGTGGACAATTGCTTGTCTATTTTTTGGGCGCGTCTCTTGCCGTTTGTTTGTCTCTTGTTGTATCTCTTGAAAATATGTTTGATAGGTTTAAATTGATTGAAATTAAGCCGAATATTAAACAAATTGTTACAAAAATGATAATAATTTTCTTGTTTTTATGTATAATTACCTTTGCAACTTGCCTTTTATGCGGAATGCAAAGCCTTGCACAAAAAGAATTTTTAAGTTATTGGTTAATACCAGTACTTATGTCGTCTAACCTTATTTTATATAGTCTTATACACCATTTGCTCTATAAAACGGGAAAATATAATAACTAAATGGGAGTAAAATTTTGAGTAATATTGTTTTAAGTGTGAAAAACATATCAAAAAATTTTGGTGATAATGTCGCCGTAAATCATCTATCCTTCGAGATTCGTGAAGGAGAGATTTTTGGCTTTTTAGGACCTAATGGCGCTGGTAAAACTACTGCAATTAGAATGATTACTGGGCTTGCAAAAATGGATGAAGGCGATGTCCTTATAAACACTTTTTCGGTGAAAAACGAGTTTGAGAGAGCAATTGAGCGAGTTGGCGCAATCATTGAAACTCCACAAATGTACAAAAATATGACTGGGCTTGATAATTTAAAGTATTATGCTTCCCTATACAAAAATATTGGGCGTGCAAAAATTGAAGAAGTAATTGAAATCGTTGGTTTGAAAGATAGAATTAAAGATAAAGTTTATAAATATTCCCTTGGTATGAAACAGCGCCTTGGCATTGCGTGCGCGCTAATTAACGACCCAAAACTTTTAATTTTAGATGAGCCAACAAATGGGCTTGATCCACAAGGCGTCATTGAAATCAGACATTTTTTAAGAAGAATCGCAACCCAAAACAAGATAGCAATTTTAATAAGCAGTCACAACTTGGCGGAAATGGAACTAATGTGCGACACAATTGCCATTATAAATAAAGGCGACCTTGAAAGTATCCGTTCAATCGACAATATTAAAAATTTTGATGAAAATAATAGTATTATGATTAAGGTTAATTTCCCTAACTATGCGGGCAAACTTATATCCCAAAAGTATGGCGAAAGAAAAATCTCAATCATTAAAAATACTCTTACAGTCGATTTGCCACAAGATAAAATTCCAGAAGTGACTGTTTTGCTTGTCTCAAATGGCATTGCAGTTTATTCTATTATGTCTACGACGAAAACATTAGAAGATGTTTTCTTAGATACTGTCAACAAAAGATTGCTTCCAGCGAAAATAGGAGATGAATAAATGAATAAACTTTTTAAAGGCGAGATATATAAGTTGTTTCATAGCCCAATAATGTATTTTTTGACGGGGCTATTTATTCTTGCACTTGCTATATTCCCTTCTATTTTTACCCCTGCTGAAAGAGCAAATCGCCTATCAGAGGTAAATTTAGATATAAGTAGCGTTACCGCTTGCTATACTTCTTTTCAAAGCGCAAAACAAGACAAAGATGTTGAAAAAATAAATATCGAAAATTCTATAAAAAATTTAATTTCTGGAAACGGCAAGTTTAAAGAAAAACTTGTTGATTTCACAAACAAATTAAGCAATGATAGAGCGAAATTTTCATCCGCGGTTCAAAATGAAAAAGCAAATGGTAACGACGGTTACATCTCGCTACAAGCAGAGATGATTAGTGACCTAAGTAAAATCGAAAATGAATATAAAAGTTGTATGAATGACTATTTTGTGCCTGTTATTCTTGCAAATGAACAACTAGATTATAATTTAGTTGCCGAAATTACCGCTCTAAAACGCAAATTGCAAAATTTTAGTGGTGGCAAAGATTGGAACGATTATAAAGGGCTTGACCAAGATTTGGAATATAACCTATATGTTCCAAATATTATAAAATACATTGAACAACTGGATTCTCTTGAATATTCAAACGACGAATTGACTGCAATCCTGGAAAATTTAAAAAGTGCAAAAGCTGAGTACAAAGCGAGCCTTTTATCTGAGATGAGTGCTTTAAATACAAGTGCAGAAAGTGATGTTGAAATAAATGCAGGAAAAACATATCGAACAAAAATGCAAGACCTTTCCCTTCACTATCTTTACTCTGAATATAACAATATTGAAAGCGCAAAACACAAGATTGTATTGCAGTTGACAAAATCAAAAAAAAGCAATTATATCGTAAAATATGTGGGGTTGGAGACAT
>CAKVCH010000063.1 GCA_934725745.1 uncultured Clostridia bacterium
ATTAAGCATTGCAAATGGATAAATAATAGTTAATAAACAAAAGATAATAAGGGAGACAAAATGAAAAATAAAGGGTTAATTGTGGCGTTTAGTTGCGCGTGCATATTTGTTGTTGCACTTATTGCAACAATTGTTGTTCTTGCAAGTGGTAACCAAAATGTTGGTAGTAATGTTAGTTTAATATATGTAGCAAGCGACATCGCGGGATCGGTCAGTGGGACATATCAAGTTGGTAATAATCCCGCAAAAGATATGACTACAAGTAGTGGCGCAAAAGTAGTTTCTTTTAGTGCAGATACGCCCGAGTCTTTATCCCTTTTGTCCCCAAATGAAACAATAAATATGCTCTACGGCGAAGATGTCATACTTACATACACTTTTACAAGTACTGGTGAAGAGTACTATGCCCATATGTCATACAGCGATACGGATACACCTTATACCAATTTAGTTTTTAATTACAAAAAAGAAAGCGATTCGTCTTACGCGACAAATGCAAGTAAAGTCGTCACAGTTCCTAGACTTGGTTCGACGACTTTCTCTGTCAAGATTTCAATTGAAAATCCTTATTTAAACGCCAGCTTAAACGGCACAATCGATTGGGCGCTTACAAAAGAAAAACCAATTTTAGTAGAAGAGCAAGTCAATCTGAATATTGCTAATAATGCTGGCTCAATAATTGACAACGACACTTTTAGTTATCAAACAAGAACGGTCGACGGAAAAAAGCAGTTTAAAATTGTCGGCGCGACGCCTATTATTGATTCGACATCCACAAGTGGATATGTCTACTATGATAGAACAACACTCGCGTCTACTGGAAAGGTATCTAGTATAGACGATCTTACAAATAACAATGGTGCTGAGTTCTTCTACTTTTGCACAAATCCAGCGGTTGTTGGTTCAACTGGCTACAACGACCCAGGCGAAATCTATTACACATCGACATCCGACACCGACCTTGAATCTTGGTACGACATCCCAACTTCCGAAACCCAACTCTACGCTTGCTTTATGACGCCAAATTATATAACCGAAGAATTATACACTGGAAGCGACATCCAAATCATTATTTCAAATAAAGTGGTAAATATTCGTTTTAAAGTGTTTTATAATAATTCAAGCATAACTGATGTAGCAATTCCACAAAGTGTAATAAACATTGGATACGGGAATTATTCAAGTTATGGTGCGTTTCAAGGATGTTCAAAACTTCAAAAAGCTTTCATTCCAGGTAGTGTTACTGTTTTAGGGTATAATGCCTTTTCTGGCTGCAGTAAATTAACAAATGTAACAATAGGTGCGGGCGTGACTAGTATTGGTTCTCAAACTTTTCGGAGTTGTAGTGCTTTAACAGATGTAACAATTTCCAATACTGTAACGAGTATAGGGAGTTTTGCTTTTTATAATTGCAGTCGTTTAACAAGCATAGTAATACCTGATAGCGTTACAAGTATAAAGGATAAAGCCTTTTGGGATTGTAGTAAATTAACAAGCTTAACAATAGGTGCTGGTGTGATTAGTATAGGAGAAAGAGCTTTTGGCTCTTGTACTGGCTTAACAAGCATAATAATTCCCAATAGTGTGACAAGCATAGGGGAAAAAGTTTTTTATGGTTGTAGTGGTTTAACAGAAATAACAATACCAAATAGCGTGACAAATATAGGGGATTATGCTTTTTATGACTGTAGTAAATTAACAAGCATAATGATACCAAATTGTGTGACGAAAATAGGAAGATCTGTTTTTTATGGTTGTAGTGGTTTAACAAGCATAACGATACCAAATAGCGTGACAAGCATAGGAATTTATGCTTTTTATGGTTGTAGGGGCTTGACAAGTATAACGATACCAAATAGTGTGACGGAAATAGGGGATTATGCTTTTGAAAATTGCGTTTGCTTGACGAGCGTAAATATTCCAGTTAGTGTGACGAGCATAGGAGTGAGTCCTTTTCGTTCTTGTAGAGGATTAACAAGTATAATGGTATCGACAAATAATGCTACTTATTATTCTTCTGGAAACTGTCTTATAAAGAAATCAGACACTTCGTTAATTCAAGGTTGTAAAACTTCTGTTATTCCAGATGGAGTGACGAGTATAGGGAATTATGCTTTTTCTGGTTGTAGTGATTTAACAAGCATCACAATACCCGCTGGTGTGACGAGTATAGGAGATTATGCTTTTAGATACTGCAGTGGTTTAACTAGTATAATAGTGGCAGAGAATAATACGGTTTACTATTCCTCTGGTAACTGTCTTATAAAGAAATCAGACAATTTGTTAATTAAAGGTTGTAATACGTCTGTCATTCCAAATGGCGTGAAGAGCATAGGTAGAGAAGCTTTTTATGGTTGCAGTGGCTTGACAAGTATACCGATACCAAATAGTGTGGCGGAAATAGGGCCTATGGCTTTTGAAAATTGTAGTGGTTTAACAAGTATAACAATTCCAGAAAGTGTGACAAGTATAGCCCTCGGTGTTTTTTATGGCTGCTCAAAACTTACGAGTGTAACCTTTGCGGACACTAGCAAGACTTGGACAGTAAAAAGTGGCTCCACTGTGAAAGCAAGTAATGTGTCGGTTGCTAATTCAGCGCAAAATGCAACATATTTTAAAACAACTTACAAAAATTATGCTTGGACTAAAAATAGTTAAGGTGTTTGGGACAAGAATTTAAGTTAATAAAAACCAATCTTGGTGTGAAATGGTGGTGTTTCATGGTGGGGTTGGTTTTTATTTTTAAGAAGGAAAGGGAAATTGTTTAGAATATAAACTATGTGATGTTGCTTTGCTCACTTTGTTCGCAAATCAATTTGCTTAACGCAAATCCACAACAAGTTGTGGCATCACCAGTTTGAATAAACATCAGTTTTGCTGGTGAGCAAGCTCCCCGACAAAACTTCCAATAATATAAACTATGTGTATATTCGTCGTCGTCTCGGTCATATCAATGCAAGCATTGTATGACTCTCAACTTCCTAGAATATAAATTATAGGAAGTAAATTTTGAAACAAGTTCAAAATTTGTGCTAACCCACTCGCAAAGCGCTCACTTTGCACTTCCAATTTGAATAACCATCAGCCTCGCTGGTGTGCAAGCACCCCGACTCAACTTCCGATAATATAAAGTTTTTTTGAAATTATAACTTTTGTTTCAAGGAGCAATATTTATAGGGTTATAGGCTTTGTTAGCGGTAAATTTTTGAGCGGATGTGGTTTTTTGGGGGTGTCTTTATATTTAATGTAATAAATATAGTTTATATAATAATAACTATATACAAAGGGAGAAAACGGCGTTTGCTGTAAAACTAGTTGCGCAAGAATGTGGCTGAAAGGTGTTTTGTTAATATTTGCAACCTAAGGCAATTCTGCGGGGCGGTTTTAAAGCAATATCTTTATTAAAAAAAAACATTTTTATAAAGGCGGGAAAAATGGACGAATTTTTGGATAGTGAAAAGTTTTATCAAATGGCAAAAGAATATAACGAGAAGTATGGGCGCGTTGAAAGTTTGGGGGTGGACGACAAAAAGGCAATGGGGGATGTTTTGGCACAAATGGAAAAGATTTGTTTTATTGTCAGAAAGACATTTGGGGGTAATAGTAGATTTCTTCTTGCGATTGAGCGCACGAATGACCTTGAAAAAGAGATTGGTGACATAAAAAGGGATTTTGGGATAGTAGAAAGTGCGCAAAACAAAATATTTTTTTCGTCCTACAAAAGGCTTGCAAATATGGTTGCAAATGTCTTTAACGACCTATTTTTGATAGAAAGTGGTGGGAAAAACGAAAAAATTGAAATTTTACAAAAAAAGTTTTTTGGCGTAATTTCCGCTATTTTAGCGGTTTTATAGGGGGTAAAATGCGAAACACGGGGAAGCGTGTTCGAGAAATTCCTAAAAAAGTTGAAAAAAGTTATAAAAATGTTGAAAAAAGATGTTGACTTAAAATTTTGCCTATGGTATTCTTGCAATGTCGTTGAGAGAAAGACGACAAAGTTCCATAACAATTTAATAGTTAAGGTTTATACAAAGTTCTTGGATATTTCAAGAATTTTAATCAAGCAAACATCTTATAAACAGTCAGTAATGAATGTTTTGAGTTAGAGGCTTTGATAATTGATAATACATTCGTAAGAATTTATTATACCATTTTATTAGAGTTTGATTCTGGCTCAGGACGAACGCTGGCGGCGTGCTTAATACATGCAAGTCGAACGGGATTTGTTTGTTGCACAAAATGTGTCTATATGATATGTTTTGTGCAACGAATAAATCTAGTGGCGGACGGGTGAGTAACGCGTGAATAATCTACCTCTCACAGGGGGACAACAAGTAGAAATATTTGCTAATACCGCATAAGACTACGATTCGGCATCGAATTGCAGTAAAAGATTTTATCGGTGAGAGATGAGTTCGCGTATCATTAGTTAGTTGGTAGGGTAATGGCCTACCAAGACCGCGATGATTAGCCGACCTGAGAGGGTGATCGGCCACATTGGAACTGAGATACGGTCCAGACTCCTACGGGAGGCAGCAGTAAGGAATATTGGGCAATGGAGGCAACTCTGACCCAGCAACGCCGCGTGAAGGAAGAAGGTCTTCGGATTGTAAACTTCTGTTATTGGGGAAGAAGATAGTGACGGTACCCAATGAGTAAGCCCCGGCTAACTACGTGCCAGCAGCCGCGGTAATACGTAGGGGGCAAGCGTTGTCCGGAATGACTGGGCGTAAAGGGCGTGTAGGCGGCCTGATAAGTATGAAGTGAAAGTCCTGCTTTCAAGGTGGGAATTGCTTTGTAGACTGTCGGGCTTGAGTGCGGAAGAGGTAAGTGGAATTCCCAGTGTAGCGGTGAAATGCGTAGAGATTGGGAGGAACACCAGTG
>CAKVCH010000064.1 GCA_934725745.1 uncultured Clostridia bacterium
CTTTATAGTTTACTGAAAATGTGTATGTATCACCTTCGTATTCTTTTACTGAAAACGAAAAATCATCCGTCGCAGACGAAGAGCCATTAACAGAATAGACTAAACTGTTTTTTACATTTACATTTACAGTAAAACTTGCTTTTTTGTCTTCCCCGCACGCACTTAACGCACATAAAGTCGGCACAAGCATAAAGCAAAATGCTAAAATAGATAGAAATCTTTTTTTCATTTTTCTCCCCTTATTTTGTTTCTAAAAGTAGTATATCAATTTTAAAAATATCTAGCAACTTTTTTTCACCTTTATTTAAAACACAACTCGCACGCCTTTTTTATTATGTTTTACCTAAAAAAGTTGTGATATTTTCTTTCCTTAAACAAAAAATAGGCTAGAAATTAGTTAATTAGAAGTTGAATATATGTTTCTACTAGTTTCTTATATCATATATTTCTAAATATTATTTATTTCTAAATTCTCATATTATGTATCTTTTTAATTTTTCACTTTATACAGTCCTTTTTAAACTTGTCACTTTTCAATATGCTTTTTAACTTACTATTTTTTATCAAACTCACCTTTTAAAAAGACAAAAACAAGGCATTTTTTACTCTACCTTGTTTTTCTTTTTTTTTACTTTTCTTTCTACATATTAGAAAAAGTTTGAAATTTTGTTTCCTTTATTTATATGGGTAAATTAAAATTATTCTTTAAATTTACAAATTATCTTTCAAACTCTTCTTCTTTATACTTATTATAATTTTTAAAATTTTTGCCGTAATTTTCATTTCTTTCTGAAAAATAATAGTTCTCATTAAGGTTGCGATATTTATTTGACTTTTTTGGACTAGGGTCATTAAACTGCCTATCAAAATCGTCATCGTGTCTACTGCGATATTTTTCACTTGCAAGATATAGCCCTTCCATATTATCCGTGTCAAGCCTTTTCTCACAAAAGCGTGGGTCAACATTTTTGTCTTTTACCACATCATAAAATCCGTCTGGCACTGATTCTACCCCATAATCTTGCGTGACGCTAAAACTTGGGCAAAGTTGGTTCCCGATTTCTCTTAGTGGGAGACATTCAAGCATTCTACTTGGGATGCGCGCGTCATAAACATTAAAAGTGTCAAGGAAGTTAAGTTCCATACTTTTAAAATCAGTATAAATTTTCTCTTCCATTCTTTTTATATTAAGAGAATTAGGTGGTGTTGGTCTAATGTCAGGGCTAAAAAATGGTCCAAAAATTGACCTATGTCTAAAAGTATTTGGGTGTCTATGACTATAATTTGCAAACGGCATAATTGCACCATTATAGGAATATTTCCCAAATTTATCGAAAAAGTTGTAATGGTCTGCATATGGCTTGTAGTCCCACCTATCAACGATAAACTTGTAATCTTCCATTCCACGATAGTTTGCAAGAAAAACCATAGAATTTTTTGCAAAATTTCCAAAATATTTTTTCACTTCTTTTTTAATAACTTCGCCCGTCATTACTTGTTGTCCGAGTTTAAAAAGAACTCTTTTTGAGTACAATCTGTAGTCGGGGTCGTCATTTATCATAATCCAATCTTCAACTGGAATTTTTGGGGCTTCTTGAATGGCAGCTCTAAAAGTTTCATTATGCGGAAAAATTTTACTTTCCAAATGATATGTTGCAGGTGTAGAAGTAATCATATTGTAATAAAACATATCATCACTCACACCATAACAATATTGTGCGTTTCTGCCAAACTTTCTTTGATAGGCATTCACTAAAATATCGCTGATTTTCTTTTGATTATCAGGATGAGAATAGGTCTTTATAAGTCTAGCATCAAATCTAGGTGCGAGATTTTTGTCAAATTTTTTGTAGTTTAAAAAAGTAAACGCATCCAAATCTTTGTCATTTTCCACCCTTTCTTCATACATATCCATTGCACGCTTTGAAAACTCACTGTCGTTCAAAAACTTGTTGCTCTTAATAAGTTTATGAAGTGGGCTTTTCCCTTTAAAATCTTGCAAATCTTTTTCGTCTTTTTCCATTTTTCTCCCCTTTTTGTGTTTTATCAATATTTATATATGTCGCAAAAATATATTTTCCTAAAATAAATAATTTTTAACCATTTTAGCATTCTAAACATAACTTTAAAACAACTTTTACATTTCTCGCTCTTCAAAAATAGGTTTTTCACCATTTATTCTTGTAATTCCTTCCCATTTTTCAATGTTTAGCCTTCTATTGCAGTGCGTAGGGTCTTTTTCAATACTTGAAACAACATTTTTAAAACCCTTTGGCGCTTCGTCTACAACACGATGTTTTTGGATATTGTAACTTGGACAAATTGCGTCTCCAATGACTCTAAGCGAATATTTTTCTAGCATTTCTGGCGTAATATGCGCGTCGTACACATTAAATGTATCAAGGAAATTTGCTTCCATATCTTCAAAAGTAGTATATACTCTTTCGCCCGTTTTTATAGGCGCTGGCGAATTTATTGGAGTCGTCCTAACATCAGCGCCAAGGAATGGTCCAAAAATTGACCTATGTCTAAAGGTATTTGGGTGCCTATGGCTGAAATCAGTGTAAAGCCAAAAAGCCCCGCGTGGGCAATATTCGCCTTTTTCGTCAAAAAAATTTGCGTGATTTCCAAGTGGTTTATAGTCCCATCTGTCGACAAGAAATTTATATTCATCCCACCCGCGGTAGTTTGCAATAAACGACATAGAACTGCGGATGTCGCTATTTGATGAAGGATTCATAACTTTTTTGTTTATTTCACCACTCATCACTTGCTTGCCGATTTTAAATATGACCCTTTTTGAATAGTCCTTATAATCACTCTCTTCTCGAACTAACTTCCAATCTTCAAGCGGAAATTTAGGAGCTTCTTGTATGGCAAGCCTAAAATCGTCGTCGTGTGGGAAAAATTTTTCTTCTAAATGATAAAAGTTGCTTGTGGGTGGTGGCAAATTCTTATAAAAAATGTTGTACGCCATTCCATATTGACATTGTGCGTATAGCCCAAATTTTCTTTGATAGGCGCTTTGTAAAATCCCTTCAATCATTTCTTGATTTTCGGGCGAAGAATAAACCTTTATAAGTTTCGAATCAAACCTAGGCTTTTCTTCACCATTAAACGCTTTGTAATGTAGCAATGTAAAAGCTTTCAATTGAGTATTAAGGTCGACGCATTCTTCGTAAATATCCATTGCTCTTTTTGAAAACTCATAATAACTTAAAACTTGATTTTTTTCTTTCAAATCGAGTAGCCTTTTTAACGCAACACTCTTAAAACTTTCGTCTTCCAATTTCGCACCCCCCTTTTTCTTTTGTTAAAAACGCTACAATCACCAAATCTCTTTCGCCAGTGGTTTATTCTAGGCAACCAAAATCTTTTTGTTACACATTACCTATCTTTTTTTCGCGAAGCAATTGTCAGTCAAAACATTTTATTGTCACGCGTTTTTCAAATTATCTTTCTATCCAACCTTTTCAGCGCAAGGTTATTTTTTTAAGCCCTTTTTACTACTCAATATGTTTTTAAATATTTATTGTATTCCTATGATACACTCTCATTCCCAAAAAGTCAACCCCCGACTTATTTCATAGCCCCACCCAACCCTTTTCTTCTCTATTTTTTTGCAATCTAATCTATCCTATTTTAAGCCTTTTATCATATTTTTTTTTAATCTCCACTTACGCTTTTTCAAACTAAATATAATTTTTCCTTTACACCTTTTACTTTAAATAAAACACAATTAGAAAATAAAATCAAAAGAGTAAATTTCTAAGCAAAAAACAGATATTTAAAAATACATCCATCAATAAACCACACAACAAAAAACCAACCCCCGCAAAACGCCAAAGTCAGTTTTAATCAAATCAAAAATATCCTTTAAATATTCCAAAACATCTTAACTATTTTTAGTCCAAGCACAACCACTATAGGTCGTCACTAAATTTGTCGCATTTTGCGCTGGATCTGCAACTGATACATCACTTGCTTTTACAGTTGCACCTCTTTTAACAGTCCAAGTTTTACTTGTGTCTGCAAAAGTTACACTCGTAAGTCTTGAACAACCAGAAAAGGTAGAACCTGTTATACTCATCACACTAGCACCTATCGTAACACTTGTTAAATCACTGCAATTATTAAAGGCATAGCTTCCAATACTTCTCACAGCATTTGGTATTATTACACTTGCTAAGCTACTACAATTATAAAAAGTAGAATTTGGTATTCCAGTCAAACTAGTACCTAAAGTTATATCTGTTAAATTACAACAATTATAGAACACAGAATCCCCCATAGCCGTAACACCATCACCTATAATTACATTTGTTAAGGCATTACAACCATAAAAAGCAAATCCATTTATATTTAATACACTATTTGGTACTACTATACTTGTTAAACTACTACAAGAACGGAAAGCAGACGCCCCTATAGCAGTCACACTTTCTGGTATTGTGATTCTTGTTAAACTACTACAACCAGAAAAAGTATATTCACCTACAACCGTGACCGTACTTGGTATTGTAATACTTGTCAACTTTTTACAAGAAGAAAAAGTGCTAGACCCCATAGATGTAACACCATCTGGGATTGTAATATTTGGTAATTCACTACAGTTAGCAAAAACATAATCCCCCAGTCTCTCCACGCCATTTAATATTATTACGTTTATTAACCCAGTACAATCACGAAAAGTTCGAGAACCAATACTTATTACACTGTTTGGAATATAAACATTCTTCAAACTTGAGCACGATTGAAATGCGCCATAAGAAGTATTACTTGTTCCATATCCAATATTTTTTACACTTTGTGGAATTACAACATCTGTAATAGATGTTTT
>CAKVCH010000065.1 GCA_934725745.1 uncultured Clostridia bacterium
TTGCGCTTGTGCGCTCAACGCTTCGTATCTTTCCATAAGTTCTTTGCAGTCTTCAATAGCGTTTACATTTATGTAGCCAAGTTTTGAAATCTCTTTTTTGAGTTTGCCAATCTCTATCATCCCTTGCTTTACATCAAAGTCTTCGACCTTAAATTCAAGGCAAGAAGCATAAGTGAGTTCGTAATCTTCATAAATTTTTTCTTGCATTGATTCAATGTCAGTATCGACTTTTGTAAGAGCGGATGATTGTTGATATTTCTTTTCTTGGACAACGCTAATTTCAGTCATAAGGCGAGCCTTGTCTTCGTCAAGTTGCTTAATTTCTTCTTGTAAGGTCTTTTTCTCACTATCTAGCCCAGAAAGTTTTTCGCGTCTACCCGAAATCTTGCCCTTTAATTCGTCATCATCAACTTGGTCAATTTGATTTTGAACGAGAAGTTTTGCGTCATTAAATTTTCTTGTAACCGCGTCGAATTGTGACTTTAAGTCAACAATATTAAAGTCGCATTGCTTAATGTAATCGTCAAGTCTTGCAATTTCAGCGTCAACATTAGTAAGTTCACCTTCGCAAGATGTCTTTTCAACTTTAAGTTCAGTTATTTCATTTTGAAGTTCGTCTCTATCCTTTCTTAAACTAGCGAAAAGTTTTTGATTGTTTTCAATTTCTTGCGAGCCGTCAAGGGACAAATCTACATCATTTTCAGTACTATTTAGTGCTTTTGTAATAACTTCAATTCTTGTTGAATAGTCAAGTCTTTCTTGTGATAGCGAAATGCGTTCTTTTGACAACTCGTCAACATAAACAGAAAGTTGCTCGTAATTTTGATTTTGTTTTGCCGACTCAACTTGCGCCACAACCAAATTGTCTTGATAGGTTGAATTTTTAGAAATAAGTTCGTTAAGACTTCTATCTAATTCCGCTTTTTCAGTTTTTGTTTGCTCTAAATCACGCGACAATTTAATAATTTGCGCGTTTAAAGACTCAATTTCGTTATCACGAGTTAAAAGGTTTGAAGTAACCGCCTTTTTACTTCCGCCACTGATAGAACCTTGTGGATTTACAACATCGCCATCAAGAGTGACAATCCTAAATGAAAATCCCGCTTGTCTTGCAAGACTAACAGCAGTATCGGTGTTGTCAACGATAACCGTTCTTCCAAGTAAACTTTCAAAAATGTTTCTTAAAGACAAGTCATATTTTATGACATTACTTGCAACGCCAAAAGTCTTGTTTCTTCTAAGAAGTGTTTGTTCTGAGTCGTTTAGAAGTCTAACTTTCATAGATGTAATAGGAAGGAAAGTCGCACGGCCGTAATTGTTGCGTTTTAAGTAGTTAATAAGAAATTTTGCGTCTTCTTCGTTTTTCGTAATGACATCTTGAACAGCACCACCGAGCGCAACTTCAATAGCAGTCTCAAATCCGCTAGGAATAGTCATACTGTTTGCTACAATGCCAACGATTTTTGAGCCAAGTTCCCTTTGTGTTTTGCTATCTTGCATAAGGCGCTTGACCGAATAATTAAAGCCGTCGTAATCGCGTTGCATATCTTCGACGACGCGTTTTTTATTTTGTAAAATTTGAATATTTGATGAAATTTGACTGATTTTTTCGTTAATTTCGCGAACTTTTATATAGGAAGAATCAAGTTGTTCTTGTATTTTTTCCGCTTCAACTTCCAAATTATCATATCTATTTTGCGCGTCTTTTGCAGTTTTTAAAGCAGTTTCAAGCGCAGACTCTTTTTCCTTTATTCTTTGTTGCAACGAATAAATTTTCTCATCAAGGTCAGTTATATTTGCCATATAGGCGTCTTTTTGAGCGTTTAGAGCGGACAAATTCGACTTAATATCGGTCATTTTTGACAACTCATCAATCATCTCTTTTTGCTTTTTGGTTGCTTCGTCTTCAGCACCCGTAAGTTCGTCAACAATTTTGAGATATTTTTCTGTCAAAGTCTCAAGCCTTGCACAAATTTCGTTATATTTTTGTTGTTTTTCTTCTCTTTTTGAAGAGCAAACATCAATTGCTTTTAGCGAATTGTCCTTATTTAACAACTCTTTTTCGTAGTCATTTTTAAGGTTATCACGCTCATTTTCAAGGAATTTTAAACGCTCTCTTACAACATTCGTTTCACCAGCGCGTTTTTCAAGCTCGACCGTAAGTTCCAAAATTTCGTCATTTAAGATTTGCAAATTTCTGTCAATTTGCCCCACTTGCTCCATTTTGCTGTCATAGTCAAAATTCATTTTATCAAGGGTTGTTTGCTTGACATTTATTTCTTCTTCATAACCGTCAATTTTGCTTTGAATCTCTTGTTTTACGCTACTTGCGTTGTCATATTGATTAACATATACATTAACTTCAAGAGTTTTGAGTTGCTCCTTAAATCCAAGATAAAGTTTGGCATTTTCCGCTTGTTTTTTAAGTGGTCCAAGTTGCTTTTCTTGTTCCGCCAAAACATCCAATGCACGATTTAAGTTCTCTTGCGTCCTGTCAAGTTTCCTTTCCGCTTCAACCTTTCTTTGCTTAAATTTTGCAATGCCTGCTGCCTCTTCAAAAATTGCACGCCTATTTTCTGGCTTTGCACTGATAATTTCTTCAACTTTGCCTTGTCCGATAATGGAATATCCTTCTTTACCAATCCCCGAATCGTGGAGCGCATTTGTTATATCTTTCAACCTACAAGGCGTGCCGTTAATCAAATACTCACTTTCGCCCGAACGATACAATTTTCTTGTAAAAGCGACTTCGTCGAAATTAAGGTCAAACATTCTGCTTGTATTGTCGAAAAACAACGAAACTTCGCAATAAGACATACTTTTACGCCTTTCTGTGCCGTTAAAAATAACATCTTGCATATTACTACTACGCAAAAGTTTGGTGCTTTGCTCTCCAAGTACCCATCTAATCGCGTCCGAAACATTGGACTTTCCGCACCCGTTAGGTCCAACAATTCCCGTAATTCCGCTATCAAACTTTATTTCCAATTTGTCGGCAAAAGACTTGAAGCCGACCAGTTCTATCTTCTTAAAATTCAATTTTCTAGTCCTTTTATTTGAGAATTTTCTCTAAGAGTTTCTCATTCTCAAGAGCCAATTTAGCACATTCATGTTGCGCTGTCTTTTTGTTAAGCGACCTACTTCTTGCAACAAAAAAGTCGTTTATGTACACTTCGCTACAAAATTCTCCCGCCACCATTGGGTCTTCATATGTAAAATACACAAGGTTGGCGCCTTTTTTCTTTTGCACTCTCTCCTGAAGAAGCGATTTATAGTCAATTTCAGCTTTCTTTATGCTCGCCTTTGGGTCGATAAAACGCAAGATAAATCTACTTGCCTTATCTATCGAACTGTCAAGGTAAATCGCGCCGACAATACTTTCAAAAAGGTCTTCTTTTATAGGTTTTGCCAAATTTTGGTTCTTAAAACTGCTCCCTAAAAGCAAAAACTTGTCCAACTTTTGCTCTTCAATTATCTTTGACAAACTGTCCGTGTTTACAAGTTTTGCACGCCATTTTGAAAGTTGCCCTTCTTCCACATCATAGTTGTTGAAAAGTTCCCTTGCAATAACAAAATTTAATATCGAATCGCCCAAGTATTCTAGGCGCTCATTGCTTTTTTCATTGTGCTGATTGGCGTACGACGAATGCGTAAAAGCAGTAGTCAAAAGTGATTTGTCTTTAAAGCAATAATGAATAATTTTTTCAATTTTCTTTGTGTCAATCTCCGCCATTTAGATCTCCTAATAAGGCTACTTGAGTCTCAATTGATTTGCACAAATTAAATTTCGCCAAAGTTTTTACTTGTAAAATAGACTTTTCAAACGCCAGCGCGTCACTTGCGCCGTGCCCCTTAACAATCAATTTTTTGACTCCAAGGAATGCCGCCCCGCCGTAGTTGCTGGTATTAAAAGTGTTCTTTAAATCTTTGAATGTGCGCTTCATAAACAACGCACCAATCTTTGCCATAAAAGAATTCTTAATACCTTTTTTAATCTCGCTCAAAACCATTGACGCCGTCCCTTCAACGCTTTTGAGTAGAATATTTCCGTCAAAGCCGTCCGCAACAACAATATCGTAATTACCGCTTAAAAAGTCACGCGCTTCCATATTTCCGACAAAGTTTATTGGCGCAGATTTTAAAAGTTCAAAGCATTCGTGACTAAATTGGTTACCCTTTTTGTCTTCAACTCCGATATTAAGTAGTGCGACACGTGGGTTGTCAATGTTCAAATATGCCTTAGCGTAGCAAGTCGCCATAATTGCAAAATGTGCAAGGTTTATTGGCTTGCAGTCGATGTTTGCACCCGAGTCAATAAGAAGAACTTTTCCGCCGTTTGCCGTTGGAAGAATTGGACAAAGGGCTGGGCGGGAAATATTTTTTATTCGACCAATTTTTAAAATCGCGCCAGTCAAGACCGCCCCCGTACTTCCACACGAAACAAGTCCTACAACATCCTTATCTTCTTTCAATTTTTCATACGCGCGAACAAGGCTCGAATCTTTCTTCTTCCTAACCGCTTCTGTTGGTGATTCGGTGTTATAAATAATTTGCGTGGCTGGGCAAATTTCGACCTGCTTTTCGTTGTAATCAAGATTGGATAAAATATGTCTAATCTCTTCCTCCACCCCGCACAAAACAACGGTCAAATCTTCATTTTCATTTATTGCCTTTACACTTCCTTCAACGGCAACTTTTGCCCCCAAATCACTTCCGTGGCAGTCTACTACAATTTTCATTTCTTCTCCTACTATAAAGACCTTATGAGGCTTTTCCCCACAAAGAATACACTTAGATTATTATAATACGAGGTATTATACTATAT
>CAKVCH010000066.1 GCA_934725745.1 uncultured Clostridia bacterium
AGAAAAATTTTGCGTCGGGAACATTTATGACGGCATAAAAAACAAAGACCTTGTAAACGATTTCAAGATGTGCAATGCTTACGCAAGACCTGATTGCAAAGATTGCTGGGCAAAACTATATTGTTCGGGCGGATGTGCGGCGAACGCTTATCACGCGACAGGCGACATAAAGGGAATATACGAATATGGTTGCAAATTGTTTAAAAAACGCATTGAGTGTGCTATAATGATGCAAGTCGAAAAGGATTCGTGGAAAGAAAATAAGTAAAATTTTGGCAAAGGGAACTACTCTTTGCCTTTTTACTTTTTAAAAGGAATAGAGATTTTTAACAACTAATAAATAAATCAATTTTTTTTAAAAAAAACAATTTTTTAATAAAAAGCAGGTCAAATTTTAATAAATTAGGCTAAAAAAGTTTTGAATTTTGCGTAAAAGTAGTATTATTTAAGTAAGGAGAAGAAAATGAAAAGTTTAGAGAGAGTTCAAAAATTATCAAAAATAATTTCAATTTTTGTTCAAATTATATTTGTTTGTTGCATTGTGGCGCTTGTTGGTAGCGTTCTTGGAATTTTAAGCGTTGCAATTATTGGAAAAGACCCTGCCGTTTGGGCGCAAATTAGTAGAGACGCACAAACAACCGTGACTTTTGATATGTTAATGTGCTATTGTATTGTTGGGGCGATTTTGAGCGCGGGCGAAATTGCACTTTATTATTATGTTAAAGAGTTTTACAAAAAGGAACTTACAATTGGCACACCTTTTAATAAGGAAATTGTCCGCGATATGCAAAAAATTGGGATTTTGCACATTGCTATTCCGCTAGGAACACTAATTTTGTCGTCAATTGTAATGGCTATTTTTAGAGTCGATGTGGACTTTGCAAATATTGGAGATTTAACCATTGGGCTTGTTTATCTTGCACTTTCGTTTGTTTTTGATTATGGCGCAGATTTGAGAAATATAGAAATTGAGACCGTTAAAATAAGGACTGAAGTTCAACAAGAAGAACTTAAAAATGAGCCTATTGAGACCCCACAAGTCGCTAGTAAAGAAGAGACAAAAGAAGTTTTAGAAGAAGAAAAGCCTAAAACAAGAACAAGAAAGGTTCAAAAAAAGAAAAAGGAAGTTGAAGACGAAAGCGAAATAGAGAAAAAAGAAGTTAAACCTAAATCGACTAAAAGCGCGACTAAAAAAGACGAAGAAAAATAAAAAAACGAAATAAGAAGGCAAGTTTATAAAGAAATAAAGTTATAAAAAAAGAAATGTAGATTGTTACATTTCTTTTTCGTTTTCAAGGATTTTTTCTAGTTTAATGCACGCGTCGACGGTTTCTTTTGTGTCTTTTTCGACATCAGAAGTTGCAAAAGGTTGATAATTTTCAGCCGTTTTACTAAAAGAGATTAGGTCTTTAATATATTTTTTATTTGTATCGTGAATGCTAGCAAAATACTCTATAACTTTTTTGTTTCGACCTTCTTTTGTTTTTGCTAGAATTGTGTCCGCAACCGCTTGATTGCAAAGTGATTTTGCAATAAAAATTGATTTGTCAGCGGGATTTTGTGCTTCTTTTGAAATTAAGTATTCGACAACACCTTTTTCGTTTTCAGCGGACAAGCCCTTTACAAAATCTATAATAAAAGCGCGTTGTTTTTCATTGAATTTTGCCTTTTGCTCGTTGTAGTTGTCGAAGCCTATTTCTTTTGCACGATAGAGTATCTCTTTCGCGATTTTTTCTTGGTTTTCATTCCATTTTTGTTTGCTCATTTTTGTATCCTTTTTGGAATTATAGTTTCATATCGTCAATAAGTCAAGTATGAAAATGTCAAGTCAAGTATTATATTGATTGTTTTGGCGTGTCTGAAGTTGGTTGTGGCATATTGTCAAATCTTTGAAGGTCATTGTTGTGTTTAGCCCCTAGGAAGTTGTCAATAGGAAGAGAGAAACAAAGCCCTTTTCCAGTTGTGTTGAGTTTTGCTTTGCCAGCGATATTTTCCATAACATCTTTCTTTTTGTCTTTTTCAACGATTATAAAAACGACTTCTTTTTCGCCTGTTACATTCATTCCTAAAATACTTTCGTTTTCTTTTGGGTTTGTTCCACGCCCATAAATTATAGTTCCGCCTTGTGCGCCCGCTTCTCGCGATGCAACTATAACTTCGTCGCTATGACCTTTTTCGACGACGGTGACAATGAGTTCAAATTCTTTTCCCATTTTTCTCTCCTTTTTTACTTTTTAAGCGTTCGCCAATATTTTTAAGTCTTGTTGAAAGTGACTTCTTTTGGCTCGTTTTGTTTAAAAGCGGAACCAAATTCATTTGTTCAATTACACTATACATTGCGCTTTTAAGTGGCAAAGTAAACATAATCGTGCCGTGTTTTTTTGAGCATAAACTTTCATTAAGAGTGGATAAAAGGGCAGGGCATTTATCTTTTTGAACAAGGGCAAAAAATACTTTCTTTTCTTTTTCGCTCACATCAAAATAGTCTGCAAATGTGCTATCTGCCGTTCCTTTTCCTAAACACATTAGTTGAAGGTCAGCACCAAAAGACGATAAAATTTCTATCGTTTTGTCGCCTTGCGTTTTGGGCGTTATTACAACTAAAAGTTCTATAATCTGTTGCATTGTTGCTCCTTTTAAAAAAGTTTAATTTTGAATACTTAACTAACTTGATTTTAAACATTTACCCAACTAAATGTAAAAAGCAAGTTGATAAGAAAATGATTTGACAAGTTTTTGACTAAAATTCGGACTAATAAAGTGCTTTTTGAGAGCCGTTTTTTTGTCTATCAAATTCAATATTATAAATCGGCTTTGGAAGTCAGGACAAGGTTTTGTGCCGTTATTTTTCGTTGTCAAATTCAACAACATAATCTTTTCGTGGAACGGGGCAAGATGTCGCGCGAGACGCTTTGACGAGTTTGATTTTGTAGATAAGACCTAAAATTTGAAGAGTTACAATTGGGAAACACGCGATAAGCCCGATTGTTCCGAAGCCGTTGCCGTTTGTGGAGAGTCCAGTTATCATAGGCAAAATAAACGACACGGCAAGAGTGCCAGTTGCAACTCCACCCGAGTCGAAGGCTATTGCAGTGAAAAGTTTTGTGTTGATAAATGAAAGAATGAGTGCGACGGCATACATCGGGACAAAGACATACAGAATGTTAAAGTTGTGTGTTGCGCGTAGTCCCGCAACGACGACTGAAAGTGCAACGCCGATTGAAATTGTGACGGTGATTGTGTTTTGTTTGATTGCGCCGTTTGTAACTTCTTCAATTTGCCTTTTAAGGACATGCAAGGCGGGTTCGGCAATGATTGCGAGCGCGCCAAGAACAAATATTATTAAAGACGCGTACCATTTTCCTTGAAGAGTCTTGCCAATTAGCGTTCCCATTGGAAGATAGCCACATTCAACGCCCGTCAAGAAAATTGTAATGCCAAAGTAGACAAAGAAGAAGCCAAGTAGCATTTTTACAACCTTTTGCTTGCTATATTTAAAGGAAAAAATTTGGAAAATTATGAAAATTGCGATAATCGGCAAAATGACGATTGCAACATCTTTTAGGTTTTTAAGTAGTGACGACAAAAGTTCTTCGCCAATTGAAATAGTTGTTGCGACGCTTTCTGTTGGAGCGGGGGTGGTCGACTTTAAAAATAGGCTCAAAAACATCACCGAAAGGATAGGTCCAGCGGAGCATAGGGCGATGAGACCAAAACTGTCGTCGTCCTTTTCGCTACGCCTAACGGCAGAAAGTCCAAGTCCAAAAGCAATTAAAAATGGGACGGAAATTGGACCCGTCGTGACGCTTCCTGAGTCAAAAGCGATAGGGACAAATTCTTTTGGAGCAAAAAATGATAAAACGAGAACAAGACCGTAGGAAATGAGAAGAAGTATGGATAGATTTATTTTAAAGTATATTCTGAGCACGCCAAGAGTGAGCAAAATTCCAACGCCAAGCGAAACAACCGCTATAAATAGCCATTCGCTACTAAGACTAGACTGCATAGCAACTTGTTTTGCAAGGACCATAAGGTCGGGCTCCGCAAAAGTGATGACAAATCCAATAACCGCGCCAACCGACAACATAAAAAATAGTTTGTTTTTTTTGGAAAGCGTCGCGCCAACACCGTTTCCAAGTTCAATCATTGAACTATCAGCGCCAAGCGAGAAAATTGCAATTCCAAAAATCAATAAAATGCTACTAATTGCGAGCAAAATTATTTGTTCTTTTGAAGTCGGAACAAGGGTGAAAATAAGCAAAAAAATGGCCACCGTAAACGGAAAAACCGAAAAAAATGCTTCCTTTAACTTCTCGCCAAAACTTTTAAACGACATCTTACTTCCTTTTTCAAAAGAAAGTGTGACAAATTATGCAAAAAAAGTCAAATAATTATGCTAGTTATGCGGAAATTTAAAAAAAGGATTGTAAAAAACTATTTGTATTTTAACCTTAATGTCATAAGCTAATTGACAATGTTTTCTAATTTCACTACCCCCACCCCCTAACGGGTACTCCCCCTCATAAGGGGGAGCTCCCCAAAAATAGTTGTAAGTAGGCTTCCCCTATGACAAGGGGGAGCAAGAAAGCTAATAGTCGAAGTTCGCCTGCCCTTGTAAGGGAAGGTGTCAACGAAGTTGACGGAAGGGTAGTCAAATGTATTAACTTAATTGGTTATAGTTAAGTAATAAAATATGTTATACTACCCCTTTGTCGGCGAAGCCGACATTTCCCCTTGCAAGGGGCAAAATAATAGGTGATTGATTGCCGTTTCACCCCCAACACCCCCAATTATGGGCTAT
>CAKVCH010000067.1 GCA_934725745.1 uncultured Clostridia bacterium
TCAATATGACCCACAGGCGTTTGTTTCTATAAGAGAAGTTAAAGAAGTTGTTGGTGGGTATTTCGGCAATAAAAAATAAGGCACTTAATTTGCCGAAATGTTTTCTTATTTCTTTAATCTGAAAAATAATAGGTTTAAACTATATCCTGCACTTATGTAAAACATTTTATAAAATAATCTTGAATGACAATTATTAAATTAACTTTCATTTTCTTTCACAAATCTTGTTAATAATTTGTTTACTAATTGATATGTAATAAGACAAAAAAAATCTCCACATATGGAGATTTTTTTAAATTATTGGAAGTCGAGTTGGAGAGTTTACTCTCCAGCGAGACTGATGGTTATTCAAACTAGTGATGCCACAACTTGTTGTGGATTCGCGTTTAGCAAATTGAATTGTGAATTCAAAGCAACATCACATAGTTTGTACTATTTAAAAATATTAAAAATTTAACTAAGCACCAGTTCTTGTCGCGAAATAAATAATAAGTTCAACAGCGACGCAAATAAATCCAGCAATAACAAGCGCCATTCCGACAATTTTCAAAGTCAAGAATAACTTATCGTTGCTTTCTACATTGTTATTGTGTCTGACCGCTCTTGTTATACGCCTAGACAAAAAACCGATTGCAACACCAAGGGCGATAAGCGCAAGCCCTATGATAACAACCACACTTTCTGAGAAAAATTGCCATATTGTACGACCCATTAAATCAAACATAACACCCTCCAAATAAATTTCTACAAGTATTATATCAAAAAGAAAAACAAATTTCAATAGTTATTTTTAATATAAATATTTTTGGCAAAAATGACAAAAAAATAAACAAACTTTTCTTTCGTTTTGAATATCCAAAATGACTAAAATAAAATCCGTTTTTTTAAAATATTTTTATCTAAAAAACTTTTGGCACAATATTTGTTACTTTTATAGGTAAAAAAACACTTTATATCCCTTTTAAAATTTTACACAAGGGACAAAAATGTCTTTTCCCCTTTACTCCAACTCCAAGCCAAATCTATCAAGTAGAGCATAAAACGATTTTGCGTCAACATTAAAGTACTTAATTATTTTGCCAAGCGACCTTCTTTTATCATTAAAGAACTTCCACGCAATGTAGGTCGCAACTTCCAGTTTTTCAACGCCTTCCCCAACAACAATTTTTGCAAGCGGTTCCACAATTTGCGCTATATCATAATCTCCAGCAATAACGCGATCGATGATATATCCAAAGGCAAAAAGTGTTGCATCGTGAACAATTGCGTTTGCTTTAAAAAGTTTTTCCATATTAGGTAAGCGGAATCTGTAATATTCATCATCTTTCACAAAGCCGACGCTGTTTGCTATTTCAATTTTTTTATTGTTTAATTCTCTTATTTTATTTTTTTGAACCTTTTTATCGCCATTTTTTTCTTCTGTATTGTGAAAACTGTTATTTTTTGTAAACTGTACGACCTTATTTTCCATTAAATCGTCAAAATTGTTTTCAAAAGTTGCTACTTTTTTACCATCAAGGCTCATCAAAGGCTCATTGTTTATGGTTATTCCCTTGAAATTTCTTTTACCCACATCACTTCTAAGCAAAACAAGGTTCTTTTTAACTTCTATAGGCAAAAAATCGGTTACAAAAATAAAATTAAACAATAAACTAGCGTAAGCGCTATCAATTTTTGCGAGTTTATACAGTAAAAGCTGGGCATTTTCGACTTCTTGCAATTTTGCAACATAAAGGAACATATTAAAGTTCTCGTGGAAATATATTTCTAGTTTTTTACTGTCTAAAAGCAACAACTCACTGAGTTTTCCCTTCAATCTTATAAATTCTTTCATCGGAATGTTAAAAACATATTCGACTCGTTCATTCCTTTCTTCATCGCACAACTTAAGATAATAATCATACATATATCTATTAAAAAAGTCGTAATCTCGAAGAGAAATTAGTTGTTCCTTTGCTTTATCATAAAGTTTTGCGTTTATGCACGCAAGCGCAAAATAAAAATTGACTTCTATTTCTTCAAAACTCTCCGAAACAAAATTTTCCATAAACGAAACAGCCAATTTTGGCTCGCCCGTTTGGGCAAATGCTAAACCAATATTAAATCTTTCTTTTTCATTTTCAACTTTTAGTTCTAATAATTTTCTTTTAACTTCTTCATATTTCTTTTTGTCATTTTTAGCATTATAAATTAAAAGAAGGTTACTCAAATCGGTTGGGCAATCTCTACCATAATCTTCGATAAGTTTTTCCGCTTTTTCAAGGTCGCCAGAGAAAAAGTAAGCCAAGGTAAGTTCTGATCTAACGCCATCTCGTCCTAAAGAGTTTAAACTTTTATATGTCTCTATCGCCGAGTCAAAATCACCCATAGTCATATAATTTCGCGCCATATCAACCGATTCTTCAAGATTTGGCTTATGCTCTTCATTGTCTTCTTCGTATATTTTGTAAAACTCATCGGGAAAGGTCTTTAATTTATCAAATGTATTTTTTGCAAAATCAAGAGTGTAACTCGTAACATTTGGATTTTTTAAGACTTCTTTTAATAATTTTGCACCTTGCTCTATTTTGTTTGTTAATAGATAATTTCGTGCTATATGCACCAAATAACTTGGCTTATTAACATAATTTAGCGCCAAATAAAAGTACAGATTTGATGCTTCAAAATTAAAGGCGTTAGAATATGCAACTGCGATTTGTTCCAGGGTATCATCGCGGATGACGCCTTTTTTGAGCTCCATTTCAAAGCACATTAAAAGGTATTTTATCCCTTTTTTGACATCAGAAAAAGTAATGTTTGCTAAATTAACACCTTGAGTAAAATAATAATGTTCAAAATCGCTTTTATCAAATGTTTTTGATTGCATACCCTATTTTTATGCAAAATACGCTGAATATTTGCATAAAACTCCTTTTTTTCTTTTAGATTCAAAACAAAGAATATAAACTTAACTTTATTGTAATTTTTCCCTGTATTTTTAAAATGTCTTTTATTAAAATTGTATATGTTGCCACTTTTTTAAAAAACACAGACAATAATGGTAACATTTTTTCTCATAAACACAAACAACTTTTTATGTTAAATGGATAAAAATAATATCATTTTTTTATGATTTTTATAAAAAAATACATTTTTTTTGTAAAAAAGTTATTAAAAACTCGATTTTTTGTCTTTAAAACCCCTTTTTCTTAAAAGTAGGTTCGTCTACAAAAAAAAGTTGGGCATAACCCAACTCATAATCATAGATAGTTCACCCTTCTGCAATGTTCGCATTCAAGGTAGCCTTTTTCTTTTAAAACGCCGATTTGCGCACTGGAAAACTCCATACTACACCCGCCACAGGACGAATGATTAAGTTTAACCACAACTGGGAAAATCCTATCTTGGCGAAGTTGTTTATATTTCGCCAAAAGTTTTGCGTCACATTTTTTCTCGACTTCAACCATCTTTTGTTTTAATTCATTTTCTTGTGGGATAAATTTTTTCTCTATTTCAGCGCACTTTTCTTTTGACGCCACATAAAGTTTTTTATATGAAACAATATTGTTTTTGCAATTTTCAAAAGACTTTATAAGGTTGTTTGAAGTTTCAACTTGCGTTGATAAATTGCGTTCCAAAACCGACAATTGACTAACAATGCTGTCACATTCCGTAATTGCTTTTTCCTTATCTTCCTTACCCATCCCGTCGTATTTCGCTCTAAGATTTTCATAATCTTTTAGTAATTTTGCATACAAGGATTTATACTTTTCAAAATTATCTATTGCTTTTTTTGACTCTGCATCGACAGTTGTAAGTTTTGCCTGGTTTTCCTTAATTAAGGTCGCATATTTAGTCAAATTCTCTTTTTCTTTGTTATTTTCAAAGTCTCTTTTCAATTTTAGCAGTTGCATATCCAGACTTTGATATTCCAAAATTGTCTCAAACATTTTTATTCTCCTTGTCTAATTTTTCAAGTAAAGCCAATCTATTTTTAATTCTTTGAACATCTTTTTTCGCTAAAACGCGCTCGCATTTTTCTTTTTCGTAAGCTAAATATTCAAAATAATCGTCGTCTTTTGTTGTCCCAAGACCAAACATAATTTGCTCATCCGAAAGTGGATTTCGCTTGAAATTTATCTTGCACCTAAGTATATTATAAAACATTTTGCCGTCTTTTGCAACAATATCTTGCTCAATTTTAAATTGATGCGCCAAAAGATATTTTCTCACCATATCAGGATTTTTTTGTGGTTGTAAAATAAAAGCGACATTAGGGCTAAAAAACTTGCCCGCGTTATCTAAAATTTTTATAATTTCTTTTCCGCCCATTCCCGCTATAATAATGTCAATTGGCACAGAATTTGCCACTTTTTGACCTAAAATGTCGTCTAATGGCTCCAAACCGTCCCCCACAAAAAAGTAAACTTTATGAAGAAAACCACTCAAATTGTGCCTTGCTTTATTTAGGCACAACTCGCTAATATCGCTTGCAAAGACGCAATCAATAGGTCTTGTTTCTAAAAGGTTTCTAAGTATGTAGGCATGGTCGCAACCAATTTCTGCGACCGTTTTTGCTTCGACTAGGCTACAAATCTTTTCAATTCTATTGGACTTAATCACAATAACCTTCTAACTTTTTGCATCTGTTTGGGTGACGAAGTTTTCTAAGTGCCTTTGCTTCAATTTGTCTTATTCTCTCCCTTGTAACAGCAAATTCCTTGCCGACTTCTTCGAGCGTTCTTGGGTGCGCGTCGTCAAGTCCATAACGAAGTCTAATAACCTTTTGTTCCCTTGGAGTCAAGG
>CAKVCH010000068.1 GCA_934725745.1 uncultured Clostridia bacterium
CATATAGATTGCGTAATAGAGCAAGAATAACTTATGTACATTTTATACATATGCGCACAAATAAGTGTATAAGCAAAAATTCAAATTATTTACAATCAAAAATAATTCTAGTGAGCGGTTGGGAAAATTTCCGACGTTCATTTTCTTGTGGGATTCTCAATGAATTTCTAAATGATAAAGAAAAAAAGTCCAGACAAACGTTTGGATTTTTTTTGCGGGACTAACAAAGTTCAGATTGAACTAAAAATGAATAAAAAACTATTACTAAAATTTTACTAATCATTAAACAAAAATGCTTGCGTTTCGCGAGTGTTTTTGTTAAGTAGTCAATCTTTATTGCAAATTTTTTATTGTTATGATATACTTACAATGTAGTTTATAAATTCGACGGTTCGATAGTACAGTAATCGTTACGCCTATGTTCATTTTTGAAGGAGTGGTGTTATTATTATAAACTACCAATTTTTACTCGTATAAAAAGGATTTTATATAAAAGGAGTAAAAAATTATGAAATCAACACACAAAGTAGAAAGATTCGACTACTCAAAATACGAATCAAATCCATCTTGGGACTCTGATTCTCTAAAAGAATATGAATTTTGGGGTGTGCACCCAAAGTCAGGCAGAATACATATTGATACAAAAAGATATGCAAAAGTTTGTGAAATGATTGGTATAAAAGATTTTATGCCAGAAGGTATGTTTGCTAACAGGTCAACACCTTATTTTATCCCAGCAAAACAGCATAAGTATGATTATGTAATTAACATTTTTAATGATTTGCTTAATGATTTCCAAAGAGATTGGGAAATGGAATATAAGCCAATTTTCAAAATGATTAAGACACCTAAAGAAGTTTATGAAAATACTAGATTAAGTGAAATAGCATACACCTCTAACGTTGATGATTTGGAAGAAATTGAATTAAATTCGCTGATGTCATCTATTAAACGTGAAAAGAAATATGTACATGTAATTCAATCACTATATTGTCAGTTTATAAATAAACTTGCAATAGAAACTGATAGAATTATGCTTATAGTCATGTGTAAACTTGGTTATAAAGGCAATGATTTTAGACTAGATTCTTTTTTAAAATTTAGTGATGGGCTTGCGAGAGATAAAAAAGGTAAAAAAATTGAGAATTTAGATGAATATGATTCTTATAATCTACTCAATAAAATCAACAATTTTTTAAAACATAATTCAATTTCATCTTATCGTAAGTTGAAAAGAAAATTTCCAGAGAATGTTGCTTCAAAAGAAAATAAAACTGCAAATGTAGAATATGAAAATGGTATGTTTGCAGGAGATTGGATAATTGTTAAAGATGATTATATTGATGACTTGTTGAAAAAATTGAGGAAATTTTTTAAGTCATATTGTAAAGAAATAGTCAAAGAAAATGTTGACGAGTCCGCATGGAATCATGATGATTACTTTATAGAAGCCTTAAAAAAATTAAGCAATCCTCGTGAGTATTATGGAGTGTAAAATGAAAGAAAAAAAATAAAATTATAATGCGTCGCATTATTTGGTTATGTATCACATTGTTGTTTATTTTCACCCCAATTATATCATCTGCCGTACAGCCAGATTTGAAAATAGTTGATGAGTCGGTTACAAGTGAATACAATTCATCATATAATTGGACTGATGTAGATATAACCCTAACCTTTAATAGAGAAGTAAATAGTGAGTATGTAGATATTGCTTTTATGATAATAACGGGAAATTGTTAACAGAAAAAAATATTTATATGTATTCATCAGGAAAAACTGCTAAAAGTTTTTTAGAAACAGTTTATGATGGAGAGGTTACAAGTTATGAAATAGTTTCAACTGATTTTTCCACTTCAAATAATATTTCTACTATTTGTTGGGCATTTGTTCCATTTGCAGTAATTATGTTTATATCCACATTATTGCTTTCATATAAAGAATATGTTATAGATGATAAAATAATTTCTGTTTATGCAGGTTTTTATCATCATACTTTAAGAATAAATGGAGAAAAATATGATGAGCATAATACAATTATGACATTTACTCCAATAAGACTTTCTACAACATTAGAAAATGGCAGTAAGATTGAAGTTATCATTTCCTTAACAAATAGAATTTCTACAAAATTAAATGATAAAATTTTAACGAGTAAATAAATATCTTATTTATTTTTCTGAATTTAATTATTATATTTCAAATAACCCTTTAGGGTTATTTTTTATTAAAATTTTTTCTCGCGTGTTCAAACGGTGAACATGCGATTTTTTTTATACTTAAAATATGGAGACAGAAATTTAAAAAAGTTTTCTCGTTGCACATAATGGGTGTGTTGCGGGAATTATATAATTGTCTTTTAAAAATCTTTCTCGTTTGACCAAATGGTGGTAAAGCGAGATTGATAAAATAAAGCAAAAAATAGTTTTCTGATGTATCACCCGTTGATAAATCGACTTTGCAAAAATATTTTTGTCGCCGTAAAGAATGTGTTTACAGCGAGAGTTTTAAAATTTGTTTATAAAACAAGCCTAAACCCAACTGAAGAAATATATAATAAGCCCGATAATGCAGCAAATAACAACGATAATAATGGTGGCACTACAATTTATAAAACCGAACTAAATCTTGAAAATGAGCAAGAAAAAAGTCGTTCAAACTCAAATGAGTTCAAACGACTATTGTCTGGCGGAGAGTTAGGGATTCGAACCCCAGGATGCTTTCACATCAACGGTTTTCAAGACCGCCGCTTTCGACCGCTCAGCCAACTCTCCATATGAAATTGTTTTGTCAGAACTTATTGCTGACTTTTTTAATATACTATATTTTCCAATAAAAATCAAGAACTTAACGAAAAAAGTGTAAAAAATTTTAAAACTATAAATTATTCTATAAGGCAACTGTATTAAACAAAATTTTAATATGAAATATGATTATTATTTACTAAAAGATTTTGCATGAAAAGCATGTAAAAAAGAAAAACTGCACGCATTTCTCATTTTCACGAGGGTGCGTACAGTTCACTTGTGGCGGAAGCGGAGGGATTCGAACCCTCGTGCCGGATCACTCCGACAACCGCATTTCGAGTGCGGCTCATTACGACCGCTTTGATACGCTTCCAACACGAACATTATACAACACTAATTGGCTTTTTTCAATTGATTATTGAAATTGTTTTAATTTTTATAGGCAAAATATTGTCGTTTTTTCTATTGAAATTGTATGTGAAATATGATATCATATTTTTATAGAGGATAATTTTTAATGGTTAGAAAAACTGATATCAAAAATAGTAGTGACAAAAAATATAGTGTTGTGATGAGCAGTCGTGGAAGTTTGAAAACTATTCGCGAACGTGGGGTGAGAGAGCCTCTTTCATGTTATATCGCAGCAGTGCAAATGGGGCACACTGGACATGGCTATTCGATGGCGAAAGTTGTTTCGGTTCTTGCAAAAGATGATGAAGAATTCCGTCGCCGTGTTGCAGACATTCCAAGAACAAAACGTGACAGACCTGGTTTTATTTTGTCATATACCATTGGTTCAGTCAAAGAAGGGAAACTTGTTCGTATGCTTAACAATTATGACCCTTTCATGAACGGAGTTAACATTGGTTCTGAATCGGTAATATGCCAGAATGAAAGAATGATTCATGCGGGCGTGCTCCGTGGAAAAATTGAGAAGAGAGAAGAGTTCTCTCACAAAGACTTTAAAACTGCAGATGATTATAGTGATAAAGACGTTATTCAAAAGGCATATGCTGCCTATGTTGTTGAGTCTGGTGATGAAAACAATCGCAGACTGCGTGTTATGGAAAATGACAAGCCACTTGAAGGTCAACTTTTATATGACTATTTCAAACAACATGCAATTCGCGCTGTGAAAAAATATAAAGTTAAACCTCGTGACCGTTTCCAAATGCTTTTGTATTATGCAAGAATTGTGCCAAAATATAAAAAGTGTGTTCAAGCAGACGATGCACCTTTCAAAGTTTTCTTTGAAAAACTTGAACCAGACGACACAAGAGATGTTGTTGCAATCAACTTTTTATATCGTGACAGAGAGTCTAATGATTATTATGAAGAGGCACCAACAAGAGTTGTTGGAACCGAGCAATATGCACTTTGCTATCGCAATCTTGATGGCGTGAAAATTTCGCTTTTGGTTCCTGATGATTTTGTTTCTTCGATTTTGAAACACCCTTCAAAAGAAGATGTTGAAACTTATGTGCAAAACAAAATTCAAGACAATGAAAGACTTCATGCATATGACCCAAAAGAGATTTCAGAACTGGTTTATGAAGTGCTTTCAAATGACAGGGTTGATGTTTCACACTGTGACACAAACTTAAAAATTATTGTGAATGAAATGGCATGTCACTTTTCAGAATGCGAATATGCGAATGGAATGCTTGCAATCAAAAAAGCAAAATGGGAAAATGCCTATGACGGTGAGTTTCTTTCAGAATCATTTTATGAAAAAACAAAAGACGTTACAAGTTCAATTACTGATGATGAATATAGAAGATTCGTGGCAGAAAAAAATGCGAAAATGCGTGCAAAGTTTGATAGATTTAAAGCACCGGCAAAAAATGAAGATAAAGACCCAGAACCTGGGGATGAATAAAATAAAAACACACAGAAATGTGTGTTTTTTTATTCTTATATATTGTAAAAATGTTGTTTTTGCGGTTTATTGATGTGTTTATATGCTACTAGCGGCTAAAAGTTTATAAAAACTGCAAAAAGTGATGT
>CAKVCH010000069.1 GCA_934725745.1 uncultured Clostridia bacterium
TTCAATTTGGCGTGCTTGACAACGAAGTTTTTACTGAATACGACTCAAATACATTGTCTACTACATATGGACTAAGTTTTGATAAGTCGACGGGTGAGTTGTCTTTAGATAGAAAAACAACGCTTTCGACCCTTGACATATTAGTGACATATGTTAGTCCAATTGGTGACAACTTACAAGCAAATGCTAGGATAAGATTTTTAAACGATGTGACAAATTTTAATGTTTATTCTGGGCAATCTTTTGAAGATACAAAGGACGAAAATAATAGGCTTAATGCAGAGTCTCTTCTTGAATTTTACGCAAATTTGGCAGACGGAAGTTATAAGGATTTGGTTTTAGTTGCGCAATCAAATGGCGAAAAAGTTAAGTTTGATTTGTCGCAAGACGCAAAATTTCCATTTTCGACTAATATCCAGTCGTCAGAAGTAAAGTATTTGACATCAAATCTTGTTACAACTACTTTTGATAAAGCAGTTTACGCTTATCAAGTGGTTAGAGTGATTGCAAATAAAAATACGGAAGATAAGTCAATCTACGGGGAAGATAGAACATATAATCTTGTATTTTCTTGTGGATATTCAGACTATATTGTTCCAAATTATCCACTTTATCAAACAATTAAAACGACATCTTATGACCTAGTAAAAGCGTTTAAGGTTAATAGCGCGAAGGGCGCATTGACTTTCCAAGACGCACTCGAACAAGATATTTTCTTCAATTCTTCAGTTGTTACGGGAGAAATGTTTTTTGTCGAAATTTATGACCAACCAACGATTTTGCAAGAAAATTCCAAGTTTTTTGTCGAATTTTATGATAAAGATAGGGGAAAACTAGATAGGGTAAACGACTATCTTACTGTTTCCTATCAAGAAAAGAATTCTCAAAGAGTTGTAACTCTAGATAATAATGATTTTGGCGTTTTGGCGTTTAATAAGGAGACGACCTTCTATGTAAAGCCAAGCGAAAGTTCTTCTTTGCGTGCGGGCGACAAAATATATATGGCTTTTAGGGCGCAAAAACCAGCCGAAGAACAGGCGGTTGCTTTTTGCCTTCTAAATGTTTGCGAAGGGATAGAAAATATCTCTAAAATTGACTACACTTTTAGTCAATTCAAAATCGAAAACGGTGATTATGTTTTAGACGAAAATGAAAAGAGAATAGTTGACACAGTGTCCGACTCTTCAAATTTTGTTTTAAAAGACGAACATTTATACGAAAGTGAAAAATCGATAAATCTTGATAGCGATGTTCCAGATGTTTACGCAAATATAGTTTTAAGTTATTTGCCAATCACTGCAAAACTTAGCAATTTGTCGATTGTTTCAAGCAATCCAAATTTAGTTCAAGTTGTAAGGACGGGCGAAGATAACGCGTTTACTTTGCTTCCACAAAATGTTACAAGCGAGGGCGGGGATGTTGTTATTACAATAACCGCAAGCAATCTTGTCGATGTTTATCAAATAAAGGTTAAAGTTTACACTGCAATAAATAGACTGACAGTGACTTTAAACGACCCAAAAAACACTGCTCATAAAACTTATGAAAACGGCAATGTTAAGTCTGCAATTGTTGAATACCTTAAAAGATACGACCTCTCAATTTCTATGCAACCTGTTTCAAAGAAATATGAGATTAAATATGATGTTTATAGAGCGTCAAAAGCGGACGAAAATCTAGTGGGAAGTTTAACTTGCGAATACACTGGAACAACAATGAAAGTTCTTAGTGGTGTAAATAGTGGACTTATAAATGATTCATATTTTTCATTTGATGCTCACGATTTTGGGTTTTCTTTTACAGATGACACAAAAAACTCTTACATTTTGATTTTATCTATTATAAATGCAAACGGAACGGTTATAAAAAGAGAGATTACTTTGTCATCTTTTGTACCAGTTTCGACTATGAAAGTTACAAGTTTTAGATCGTCAGTTTATGATGCAAACAACATCTATTTCAAGAATAAAGTTCTGAATAACGGCTTAAATGAAGAAAGTTTACTTCTTGACGAAAGTGTTTTTGGCTTAAAGGTCGAACTGGACGGAAAAAGTGGTAAAAATCCAACTTATACATTCCAAAAGAATGGCTATATTAAAATTTTAGTCGATGGCAAAGAAGAAGCGACTTATAAAATTCAAGACGGAACACTAAGTAGCGGGAGTTTAGCAATTGGTACAAAAGTTAAGGCGCTAAGCCTTAGCCCAATTAGATTTGAATCGGGCGACACATACTTCATTTTTAGGTTGCAAGAAGAATATGTTAGTCAAAATTCAATCGGAAGTATTCTTGTAACTGCTGGAATTGAACAATTTGGAGATTCTTCAAAATCGATTGAAAAATCAACAAAAATTGACATTTTGCCTGTGACACAAGTTTTGGGACTTACGCCTTCAGTTGCAGACATCAATTTTAGGCAAGGGCAAGTAAGCCCAGCGGAATTTCAAGTTGCACTATCTGGCGATAAAATAAAAAATGACAATATTTTAACAAAAGTTATTGGCATAAAGAATTTTAGAAATCAAACCTATTATTTTGAAAGTGACGGGGTTGACGGGCTGTTTAATCTTTCTTTGATGAGTTCTAATTTGACGGCGAAAGATTACGCTTTGAGCGTTTATTCAACTTTTATTGGGCAAGGATTTGTAGCCTTTATTCCACAAGATAAGGTGACTACAAAGGCGTCTTTTGACAACTTCTTTAATTATCAATATGTAACAATTAGTGATTTGACTTTAGATGAGTTTGTTGCAAGAGAGTTTTATATAATGGACAACGAAAATAATTATGTCTTGGCGCATAGTTATGAAGAAGATAGGAATTATTATCTTCGCGTTGTCGATAAAAATACTATTGCGTCCATTTATCAAGATATGGCTGTTGTGAATTTTTCTGTCAGCGATGGACTTAGCATTCCTTATCATATTTCAACATTAGAAGACCTTTTATCAATTAGTGAAAGTCAAGAATCGGTTACAAAAAATTACATTTTGACAAAAGACATTGAAATAGGAAATAAAGATTTCGCACCAATAGGTAATTACTATCACGTAATTTTGACTGAAGAACAATTTACGAATAGAGTAGAAACATATTACATAAATGTAGATGGAAATTATGTTGTTGCGTCAAATTATGACGAAGATAATGTCTACTATGCGTACGGATTTAATGGCTCGTTTACTGGAAAGTATGTTATTCCAAGTTTAAAAGGTGACGACATTGTTAGATACTACAATTTGACTGGAATAAATTATGAAGGCGTGAACCCTTCAAACATTGACGGTATCTTTTCGAGAGTTGGCGAAAAGGGCAAAATTAGCGACCTAGGACTTAGTTTTGACACATATAATATGAGTTTTGCGTCAAGTACAAGTGGAGAAAGTGTTACAAACATTGTCGGTGGGCTTGTTGCAACAAATTTTGGACGAATTGAAAATATTAGTGTAACTTTTGACGGCTATTTCATTAAGACAGAAGAAAGTTTGACGCTTGGTGGTGTTATTGGCGTAAATTATGGCACTTTTGATAACTCGACAATTAGAGACAACACAAAAACAACGGGCACTATTATGATTGACTCGACAAAACAAAATGCAGAACTTTTAATCGGCGGTTTTGTGGGGGATAATAGGGGCGTTGTTGTTGGTTCAAACAAAGTTGTTGGTTCTTATGATATTGCCTACGACGACCTTGGATTTGATTGCAACCTTATTTTAAGCGTTCAAGACCAATCTTTAAACGGAGACGGTTCTGACAAGTCGAGTATTGGACTTATTGTTGGAAAATCAAATGGGCTTATTTCAAATTTCGCAGTTAATGGCAGAATTAGCGCTTCAAAAATGGACAATATTGGCGGAATTGTCGGTTACATTGAATTTGGCGAACTTCAAATAGAGGACGACTGCTACGCTGTGAAAGATAGTTATTCCATTGCGCGCGTTCAAGGTAGGAAATATGTTGGCGGTGCTGTTGGACAGACATTTGGGACAGACGCGCAACTAGCGGTTAAAATTTACAATGTCAGCGCTGAAAACTACGATACAATGTCCTATGCAACTCGTGTTTTTGTGCGCGGAGAAGGCCATGTCGGGGGACTTGTTGGAAGGGCGGTCTATTCTAAATTTGAATATTCCTATGTTGCAAGTTACTACAAATTTGACGAAAATAGTTTTGATATAGAAGGGCACAGTTTTGTTGGCGGATTTATTGGCAATGCGCAATATATTAGTGCTTATCAATGCGCAAGTTTCGTAAATGTTGAAGTGGAGGCAGGCGGAACAAACGGCGGATTGTTTATTGCAGTGTCGCAAGGGGTCTTTGTCGAAAATGCTTTTGCGTACGGCTACGGCAAAAATTTAACAACAAGAAATCTCGGTATTTCAACTTCAGACTACAACACAAATCAACTTTATATTATCTTTTATAATGTCAATGAAAGCAATAAGTTGTATGTAAACGGAAATGAAAACCAAACAATTGATTATATTTCAATTACCGAAAATAAATATTGGAAAAGGGCGGAAGAAGGGAGCGTAATTCCATATTATCTTCTAAAAGACGGAAGTCCACTTATGGCTGTTTCGCCTACAATAGACGCGAGCGTAAAAGAAAGTGAAAATTACGAAAGATACATAGG
>CAKVCH010000070.1 GCA_934725745.1 uncultured Clostridia bacterium
GGACCTTTTATTAGGGCGAGTGTAAAAAATGGGATAATAAATACAATAAATAGTGAAATTTATGATAGTTTCGAACCAGAAATTGAGTTTAAACTCTTTAATCTCATTCCTATAAAAAGTAAAAGAATAAAAGTTCTTCGTTCAAACAAGGTATTGGCGAGCGGGTCTGCGATTGGACTTGTTTTAAAAACGGAAGGTGTTTTAGTCGTTGGAAGTAGCCCCGTTTCAACATTGGAAGGCGAAAAAGATGCTCTTGTGGATGGCGTTTTAAAAATTGGAGATGTCATAACTCAAATTGAAGATGAAACGGTCGAAGATGTTTCTAGCATTTCACGAATAATTAACGAAGAGAATAATAAAGATAAAGAACTCGATATAAAATTTATTCGTAAAAACAAGGAAATAAATGCAAAGATTAAGCCGTGTTATGATGTAAAAAGTGAAAATTATAAACTTGGGGTGTGGGTAAGAGATGACGCTTCTGGAGTTGGAACTCTAACATATATTGACGAAAACAATCGTTTTGGCGCGCTCGGACACCCAATTTGTGATAGCGACACAAAAAGTAAGATTAGTTTAAAGGAGGGAAAAGTTTATAAATGTTCCGTCCTTGGCGTGAATAAAGGTGTGAGTGGTGACCCTGGCGAAATAAAAGGTTTTTTTATGCAAGGGAAGAATGAACAAGGTGTGGTTGAAAAAAACAATGCCTATGGTATTTTTGGTAATGTCAATAAAGATAATGAACTAATAAACAATGCGACCCAATGCGAGGTCGGCGGAAGAATGTCTGTAAAACCTGGCAAGGCGCAAATTAGATGTTGCGTTGAAGGGACGGATGTTGAAACCTTTGATATTGAGATTATAAAGACCAATTATCAAACATATTCTAATGATAAAAGTATGGTCATTCGCGTGACAGATAGTAGGCTTCTTGAAAAAACGGGCGGGATAGTGCAAGGAATGAGTGGTAGTCCAATCCTTCAAAACGGAAAAATTGTTGGGGCTGTGACACATGTTTTTGTAAGTGACCCAACAAAAGGATTTGGCGTTTATATTGACTGGATGCTTGATCAATAATAATATTTTGAATATTTTTTAATAAAAATTATTATTTTTGAAAAATGTTTTAAAAGATAAAAGCTATGTTATTTCGAGATAAACATAAAAATGTTAAAAATTGTTAAAAAACGATAATAAAACTTAATTTTTACAATAAAATGCAAGAAAAATAAAATAAAAAACATTTTGAATAATTTTGAAAAATCATTAAAAATTGTTTTACAAATATAATTTTTTATGATAGACTCTTTATATCTTAATTCAAAAGAGGGAGATAACATATGAAAAGAGATTACTCGATAACTTTTTATTCACAAGATAGAAACATTATTCTTGCAAAGGATGTGAAAGATGTCCTAGAAAATAAAAACAGAGGAGTTCTAAATATTGACAGTCTGGATGAGTTTTTTATAAATCGTAATTCGTCCATTAGACATATTGTGTTGGATTTAATTGCAACGCCACTTGATAGTAGAAGTTGCTCACTTATAAAACTTATGTTAAATTCAAACCTTATCGACACTGTAATTATGATTGTCCCAGAAGGGATAAATTACGGGAGCGAGTTTATGTATGTGCATCCTAGTGAATCTTTCAAAAGTGATTTAAGCATTTTATTTGATAAAGTTTTTGATAAAGAAGATATAAGAGAAAGATTCTTGTCAAGCACATGGAGAAGTGCAATTAGTAAACAACTTTGTGATTGGGGCTTTTCGTCAAAATGTAATGGATTCTCAATGCTTATTGACACAATTATTTATTACATCCAAAAGAAATGTGTAGTTAGAAAATTGTCAAAAGAAGTTTATGTGATTTTGTCGCATAAGTATGCGGTTACGCCTGCTTGCGTGGAATTGAGTATTAGAAAGGCGATACAAAATGCTTGCAAAAATGAAGATAAATTTCCAGAGAACTGCGCTGTTACAAATAAAGGTTTTATTGTTTATTCTGTTTCGCAACTTTATGATAAAATGGTTAATGTTGAAGGACGCCTATACTGATGCAGAATAAACCGACAGAGCAAAAACAAAATTTGATGCTTGTCGTATATTTTGCTGTTAACAGTAAGAAAAGACGCCCTAAACGACCAACACCAGATAATAAAGGATTGAAGTGAACCGCGAATTATAGAATATAGTTTCTAAAACTTTTAAAAACTTAAAATAAATATTGTAATAGTCATAATGAAAAAAATAGCATTGTGTACAAAATCTATGATTTTGACCACTTGATTTTTACTGTCTTTTGAATGCTATTTGCAAAATTCTGTATTTTCTTAAAAGTACAGCGAATATGCCTACTATTCTATTTTTTGGTTGAACTCAATATATTTATAGTATGGCGGGATCTTATTTTTGGGACAACATAAAAAGATTTTTTTGTAAGAATAAAACGCTTATTATTTGGGTTTTCATAATTGCAATTTTAGGGATAACGACGGGTGTTTTTTGCGTTTTGAAAGCGGATATAATTATTGATTGCAAATTGTTGCAAGATTTTTGTTTGCGCAACTATTTTTTACATAAATACTCTTTTTTTGCTTTCATCTTTATTAAAATATTGGTTTATTTTGCTCTAATTCTAGTGCTATTTTTATTGTCATTTTTAAGATGTGGCAATATTTTTGGATTTTTGCTTGGGTTTTATATCGGATTTTTAGCGGGTATTGACTTTGTCGTTCTTTTAAATTTTTGTGGAATATTAAAAGGTCTTTTACTTGGCGTTCTGGTAGTTTTGATTTGTGAAATGGCGTTAATTTTAGTTATAATTTTATTCTGCTCGCAAATGTATGTAAGAAATAAGGGAATGCGGTGTTATGGCCGTTCGATAATGAACGGAAATGAACTCAAAATTTGGGGCTTTTATTTTTTACTTTGCGTATGCATTATTTTGGTGCAAGGAATACTACTAGGACTCATTTGTAAATTGTTTGTTTTTTGATGTTTTTGTTAGGAATTTTAATTTGTTTGTGATAACATATTATTGAAAGATATGTTAGTAACTTTATATTTTTGAGCAGATTTTGAGCAAAAACGAATGTTTTAAGGAGAAAAAATGAACCAAGTAGATAAAATTATAGAAAAAATTAGGTCAAAAGTTGATATTAAACCACATATGACTGCAGTCATTTTGGGAAAAACTTTTGATGATTTTTTGGAAAAAATAGAAGATAGGGTTATTTTGCCGTTTAATGAAGTGCCTGAATTAAAATCTATTGGAAATGATAAAGACAATTTATTTGTTTTTGGAAAGATAGGTGGAAAAGATGTTGTCATTATTTTTGGTAGAATTCATTATAATTATGGCTACGAATCAGAAGATGTCGCAACATTGATTTATGTTTTAAAGAAGCTTGGGTGTAATGAACTTATTTTAACATCAAGTGTAGGTTCATTAAATCCCAAAATAAAAGTGGGCGATATTGTGACTGCGACGGACCATATAAATTTGACGGGAAGAAATCCACTTTATAAAAATAGCTGTAACGAATTTGGAAATGTTTTTGTTGATATGACCGACGCCTATGACGGGCAAATGATTGACGCATTTTCATTTGTTGCTAAGATGCGCCTAGGAATAAAAATAAAGAAAGGGGTGTTGGTTGAGTTCAGTGGTCCAAGTGTCGAAACACCAAGCGAAACAAAGTTTGCTAGACAAATTGGCGGAGATTTTACGGGCTTTAATGTAGCAAATGAAGTTGTCGCGTGCAAGTATTGCAATCTGCCTGTTGTTATGATTGGGCTTGTCACTAATTATGCTTCATTTATGTCGGGTGGCAAAATCAAACACGAAGATATTGTCTATAACAGGAAATGCGCAAGTTCGTATTTTTATGAATTGTTGTACAATTTGGCACAAAGAGTTTAATAATTTGGCACAAAATTAGCCACTTTTATGGGGTAAAAGCGTGCCTAATTCGGATGAGTTTCAAAAAAATTGTTATGTTATAAATATTTTTTAAAATTTTGCAAAGAATAAGCGTAGAGAGGTGAAAATGAAAAAGAGTTTTTTATCTTTGGCGCTTATTTTTTTATTTTGTGTGATGTGCCTTGCTGGGAATATGGCGGGACAAGCACAGACTTGTTTTGCAACCACAAGTAATGACGGTTTCAATGCAAAATCACTTTATCTTATTGATTATTCGACGGGTGAAGTGCTTTTTGAGCGTGACGCAACAGAACAACTGCCAGTTGCAAGTATTGTAAAACTTATGACAAAACATAACACAAATACAAGAGTAAAAGAAAGATACAAGAATATAAAAGGGAAGAGAGGAGGATATTATTGCTTCTCAATTGTGTGTAAATTACAATGCCAAGAGC
>CAKVCH010000071.1 GCA_934725745.1 uncultured Clostridia bacterium
GAATTAGCATTTTTTAAACTTACATCTAACAAATAATTTACATTAAAAAACTAGAGGTTTTATTCCCCTAGTTTTTTTGTTAGTTCTTCAGCCCAATTTAAATCCATTTTATTATTTTTATTGCCAAGCAGTCTAGCCATAAATCCTGGATTTAAGTATTTTATAACTTGCTTTATAATCTTTTGGACATCTTTTTCTTTAGCATTTTTTAAATCTTTAACATCTATTGTAAGCAAAGGCAAACCGATGTCGTTTAAAATATTTTTAACGCTTTTGTCCCTTTCTTTCCAATATTCATTAGTATAGTGTTGGCGTCCGTTAATTTCTATTGCTAAAAAAGGAACAAACTCATTGGTATGATAAATCATAAAATCAATATTTCTAAACAATTCATCATTGCGTGTGTTAGTATCTGTCTCAACAATTGTTTGGAGATTAACTTGCGGTATGATAACATATTTATGATTTAAAGTCTTTCTTACCGCATTAAAGAAAAACTTTTCATATTTAGTTAAAAGATTTGCTTTAAGAGAATATATCTTTGAAGGGTCATAAAATTTATATTCATTCCCTTTTCTGATATTTTTAACCCATTCTCCTTTTTCATTTTTAATAATAATTTCGTCTTTTGCAAGATTATAACATTCTAGACACAATTCATTTTTCCCAGAAAATGCTCCGCAAAATTTACATTCTCCTAGTTTAATAAGATTTTCGTCTAAAAGGTTTTGTGTTATGTCTATATATTTATAATTCATTTTATTTTCTCCTTCTATGGCAGTATAACATATAACTTTGTTTTTTTATCATAGTTTACAAAAATAGACATTATTCGACAAAGTTCGACATATAAAAGGAGAAAAAAAATGTTAAACAAACAAAAGAAATATTATAAAACCGCATATTCAGCAGAAGAAAAATTAAGAGCTTTATCTTTGTGGACTCGTAGTACGGTAGAGTTCGTTGCACATCGTTACCACTGCACTATTCAGACTTTATATCGTTGGCGAAGGCTATACGATGGCACAATTAAAAGTTTAGAACCTAAATATCATGCGCCTTATACTCCACATCCAAATAGTCATACTGTTGAAGAAATTAAAAACATTAAAAACTTAATAAGAAGAAATCCACATATTGGATTGAACGAATTATATGGTAAATTGCGTTTGAATTATTCTTACGCGCGTCATCCAGTCAGTCTATATCGTTTTCTACGAAAAAGGGGTTGGTATTCTCAAGTTAAAAAAAGAAATCGATATAAGCCACAACCTTATGACACACCTAATCATATTGGAGAAAAATGGCAATTAGATGTAAAATATGTTCCACGAGAATGTTATGTCGGTGATTTTAAAGAAGAGCGTCGATTCTATCAATATACACTTATCGATGAAGCAACGCGAGAACGCTTTATTTACCCTTATGAAGAACAGTGCCCACAATCAACTGTGGATTTTTTACAAAGAGCAATTATTTATTATGGATATGCACCCAATATTATTCAAACCGACAACGGCATTGAGTTTACATACACTCGTCAAACCAAAGATGATCGGGAACATTTATTAGATAAGTTTTGTCGTTTACGAAAAATCATTCATAAAACTATTAAACCACGAACGCCAAGACATAATGGAAAAGTTGAAAGAAGTCATAGGAATGATAATGAAAGATTTTATAAATGGTTAAAATTTTATTCTTTTGACGATTTAAAAATTCAAATGAAAGCATACTTAGAACGGTCAAATAATATTCCAATTTCAGTGTTATGTTCCAGAGATAAAAAACAAAAGTGGTTGACTCCAAAAGAAAAGCGAAAAGAATTATTACTTTTAGATTGGGGTGTAGTCGAATAAATACTTTTAATCTATATTCTTTTAAGCTATGACAATGTCATAGGATTTTTTCATGTCTAAAATTTGCCTTCTTCCCCTAGGGGAAGATGTAATGTTCTTTATCTAACGAGAAATACATATTTTTTCATCCATTAACTCACCTATTTTTACAAAAAGATATTTTTTTAAAAAAACTTTTAAAAAACAATTGACAATTCTTCAAACTAATAAGAACATCATTCATAACTGTGTAATATTATACCATACCAAAACTTAATAGGGGGCTAAAATTCATCCTGGAACGATGACAACTTACTTATAATTATAACAAATCTAAATCTAATGGGGAAATAAAATTTGCAAGATGATAGGATGTTGAACTCAAGAGTTGAGCCTTTCCATAAATTTGATAGAGAATTTAAAGTTTTGGATTGGGAACATCCTACTAGATATATCCTATTGGTTTGGGGGCAATTGCCTTTATTAAAACATCTTTTGTAGAAATAACGGTTGAATAATAAGACAAAACTATAAAATCATTTGCAAAAAAGATTTAAATGTGGTAGCATTATTAGGAAATATTCTTTGAGCACAAATTACAGTTATATTTTATGGTGAAAGTGTCACAAGCTTGGAAATGTTGTGCGCAAATTTTGAATAAATGTTTTGAATATTTACAAAAGAAAAAAAAGGGGGAAGGTAAAGTGAAAAAGTTTACATTATGTATGCTTTTAGTTTTGCTTTTCGTCCCTATTCTTTTATGCGCTTGCGATAACAAATTAGACCTTTATGCATTTTTCAATGACGATAGCGCAACATACTATGTTGGAGATAGTGTAGACCTAGACGAAGTCGGTTACAAATCAAATGCGGATTTTAAGGATTTAAACTTTGATATTGAAAATGACGACATAGCAAAGTTGCAAAATAATAAAATTGTATTTTTGAAAAGTGGGCATACAAAACTCGTTTTGTCGATTAAGGGTTGCAATTGCGTCTCAGAAATTGATTTGACAATTAAGCCAAAAGTGGTTGTTCCTGATCTTAACCCAGAAAAGCCTGCGAACGACAAAAATGACAATTCTACTGAGAGTAGAGATGAAAATAACAAAGAAAATTTAAATGATAGCCAAAGCCAAGACGACATCAAGGTCATTTCTGACGGAGAAGACAAGGATGAACAAGATGATAAAAAGTCCGACAATGACGAAAGTCAAAAAGACACAGATGTATTTGAATTTGACGACTATGTCGTTACGATAAAGAAAGAAGAATGTTCACTTTTAGTCAAAAATTTTTCTACACTGACTACTTCTAACCGCACTTCTTTTTCACTTGTGATTCAAGACGAAAGTGGAAATAATGTAGCCTTTTCCTATGAAGTCCGTTTGCCAAACGGTTACCCAACAAGTTTAATCTATATAGATAGAACAAGCGATACGTTATCTCTTCTTTGTTTGTCAAGATGTGACTTTTGCTTAATCATATCCACTCCAAATTCGCTTGGCTATATGACAATTACTTTCCGCGTAAAATAGTTTTTTGTTAAATTTTGATTTTTCTTGGAAATATATTTTTTGAAATCAAGTAATTTGTAGTTAAGCTAAAACTCAAAAGTCATACAATAACTATAAGATTTCAAGGATGTAAAAGCCAAAATTACTGCCTAAAACTCAGTTAACAATAAATACGCAAGAGAAGCAACCGATAGATTAAACACCAGAATTCAAGAGCACGAACAAGTGCGAGAAGTTGAAGAAAAATTGATGATAATTTGTCAATTTATTATTTTTATAACACCCTAAAAAGTGCGGAATATGCAGGGAATGATTTTGCGACAACAATTCAAGCGAAAAGATGCTAATTGGAGTTTTTATGATATTAAGCGTTTCAAGAAGAACGGATATTCCAGCTTTTTATAGTGATTGGTTTTTTAAGTGTTTGGGAGATGGTTTTGCTTTAGTGCCAAATCCAATAAATCCAAAGAAAATTGCAAAAATCCCACTTAAAAAGTTTGAAATCATAGATATTTCTACAAATTTAGTTGGAGATAAAAAGATTGAAACTAAAGGAAATATTGAAGGTATTGTGTTTTGGTCTAAAAATCCAAAGCCACTTTTAAATCAAATAAATAAACTAAAAGATTTTGTTTTTTACTTTTTGTACACTTTAAATTCTTATCCTAGCCATATAGAAGGTGGGCTTCCACCACTTGAAGATAGAATTAAAACGTTTAGGGAACTATCCAAACATTGCCCAGTTATATGGAGATATGATCCAATTTTATTTGCTGACGGAATAGATGTAGAGTGGCATATAAAAAACTTTAAATACTTGTGTGAAAACTTAAAAGATTATACAAAACATTGCAAAATTAGTTTTGTAATAGAAAGTTATACGGGTTGTTCCAAAAGTGTCCACGCACCAAGTGAAAAAGATAAAAATATTTTGCTAGAAAATTTTTCTAAAATAGCAAAAGAGAACGGAATACAAATCGAAGCCTGTGC
>CAKVCH010000072.1 GCA_934725745.1 uncultured Clostridia bacterium
ATTAAATCCTTTAACTAAAATCACGCGTTGTCTGGGCTAATAGACGAGCATAACTTTTGCTAACGCATAGATATTACAACTTTTAAACGCTTTTGTCAAGGGTTTTTACTATACTTTTTGTAGATTTCGCTTTTTTATTGCGTACTTTTTTGGGGCAAAGGTTACGCATCATAAACTACTTCTTTTAGGTATAATCCGTCTGGAGCGACAGTTTTACCTGCGTCGCTTCTTTTCCCGCCATTTAACAAGACTTTAAATTGGTCAATAGTCATTTTATTTTTTCCAACAAGAAGAAGTGTTCCAACTAAAATTCTTACCATATTATATAAAAAACCATTGCCAGTTATTTCAAAAATTAAGTAACCATTTTCGCGAAATAAAGTCGAAGAATAAATTGTTCTAATCGTCGTTTTCGTCGTCGCACCACTTGCCACAAAGGCCGAAAAATCGTGTATTCCAACAATCTGTGAGCAAGCACGCTTCATTTTGCCTTCATCAACTTCACCACGGACAAAAAGTGCCCTATTTCTATCAAAAACGCTCATACTATCGCCCGTTTTCATTTTGTAAATATAGGTTTTTCTCTTCGCATTTTTGCGAGAATTAAAGTCTAGCGGAACTTCAAAACTTTTTAAAATCTGTATGTCTTGTGGAAGGTAAAGATTGATATTTATCGCCATTTTATCGGGCGGAATGTTTGATTCTGTCAAAAAATTTGCAACTTGCCCCAATGCGTGGACGCCTTTATCTGTTCTGCCACTTGGAATAAGTTTTATTCTCTCATTCGTCGCTTGCTCTATCGCGTTTTCAATGACTTCCGCAATTGACAACCCGTTTTTTTGTCTTTGAAATCCCGAATAGTTTGTCCCAATATATTCAATTATAAGTGCAAGATTTTTCATACCTTTATTTTATATTATTTACAAAAAAAAGAAAAGGGATTTAAATAAATTGTTTTATTATAGTTAAGAAAAGTTATCTTATATATCCTAAGTAATATAAAAGATTAGTTTTATTTTACATAAATTTTCTTGACCAATAATTTGACAATTTTTAGAAAAAAACGCATACTAAAATTGTTGGATAAAATTATAAGAATGGGGGGCAAGCCCCGCGGGCGACAAAATTTGTCGCCCGCACGGCGTGAAACGCCGTGCACGCTTGAAAATTTTTTTCAAGCGTGGGGGCTTGCCCCATATGGTTTTCAATAATTATATTTTTAAAAACTAAGCTAAAATACTTATTTAATCTACAAAACATCTTATTTTTAATTATATGAAACAATCCAACAATCAAAAGGAGTAAAAATGAAAATTACAGTTGACGGAAATACCGCTTGTTCAAAAATGGCATATGCTTTTAGCGAAATTGCATCAATTTACCCTATTACGCCTTCATCAACAATGGCGGAAAACGCGGACGAGTGGCAAAGTCGAAACATTAAAAACCTTTTTGGAAAAGTCGTTAAAGTTAATCAACTCGAATCTGAAGCGGGCGTTTCGGGTGCCGTTCACGGGAGTTTATCTGCTGGCGCACTAACGACCACATTTACGGCAAGCCAAGGACTTCTTCTTATGATTCCAAATATGTATAAAATTGCAGGCGAACTGTTGCCCACTGTTTTTCATGTCAGCGCAAGGGCTCTTTCAACGCACGCGCTATCCATTTTTGGTGACCATCAAGATGTAATGGCGGTTAGAAGCACGGGCTTTTCTATGCTTGTTTCAAATACCGTTCAAGAAGCACAAGATATGGCAGTTGTTGCTCATCTAGCGACCCTTAAAAGTAGCGTCCCTTTTGTCCACTTCTTTGACGGATTTAGAACATCACACGAAATTCAAAAAATTGAGTCAATTGAATACGAAGATTTGCTTAAGATTCTTCCACGAAAAGAAATCGCCGATTTTAAATCACGCGCCCTATCATCTTTCACGCCACACCAACAAGGAACGGCGCAAAATCCAGACATTTATTTCCAAAATAGAGAGTCGTGCAACAAATATTATAATAATGTTTTAGGAGCAGTTGAAAGTAGTTTCGACGACCTATATAATATAACTGGGCATAAATATTCAATTTTTGAGTACTTCGGCGACAAAAACGCGACAGAAGTTGTCGTTTTAATGGGAAGTGGCGTCGAGACTGTAAAGCAAGTTGTTTTAGACCTTAATAAAACTGGCAAAAAATACGGCGTACTAGCAGTTAGGCTTTATAGACCTTTCTACTCAGAAAAATTCCTTTCTTCCCTTCCTAAAACTTGCAAAAAAGTAGCAGTTTTAGATAGAACAAAAGAAAGTGGCGCAGACGGCGAACCTTTATATAAAGATGTTGCAACTGCTTTAAAAAATAGCAACATTTTGGTTGTTGGCGGAAGATATGGACTCGGCGGAAAAGAATTTACACCTGCAATGGCAAAAGGTGTTTTTGACAATTTAGACGAAAAAACACCTAAAAATAATTTTACAATTGGCATAAACGATGATGTAACACACACTTCCCTTGCTTATGACAAAGATTACAAGGTTTCAACAGACAATTATACTTGCAAATTTTACGGGCTCGGAAGCGACGGAACAGTCAGCGCAAATAAAAATTCGATAAAAATTATTGGCTCACACACCGACCTTAACGCGCAAGGATACTTTGAATACGACTCCAAAAAATCTGGAAGTGTTACTATTTCTCATTTGAGATTTGGGAAATCGCACACTAATGCCCCATACCTTATCACAAACGCCGATTTCATTGCGTGCCACAATGTTAGTTTTGTTGGAAAGTATGATATGGCAAGCGACCTTAAACAAAATGGAATTTTCCTACTTAACGCCCCATTTGACAAAGAAAATCTTGCAAAATATCTCCCTAAGACCTTTTTTGAAACGCTAAAAGGCAAAAACGCTCGACTTTTTGTAATTGACGCTAACAAAGTTGCACTTGGCGCGGGGCTTGGAAATAGAATTAATGTCGTTATGCAAACGGGCTTCTTTAAACTAACAAATATTATTGATTTTGATGAAGTCGAAGGACTCCTTATTGACGCTGCAACAAAAACTTATGCAAGAAAAGGTCAAAAAATTGTAGACGCGAATGTGCGCGCGATTAAAAATGCAACGGCAGAAATGTACGAGTTTGACCTTAAGAATGGCAAGTTTTTAGTTAAAAACGACGAAAAATGCGAAGAAAATAGCAAAATTTACAATTATATCAAACAAATCGAGCATAAAAAGGGTGATGATTTGCCAGTTTCAAGTTTTGATGAAAGGGGCTTTGTTCCAACCAACACATCAAAATACGAAAAACGCGGAATTTCAATAAATAGCCCTTGCTGGATAAAAGAAAATTGCATCCAGTGTAATATGTGTTCGGCGGTTTGCCCACACGCCGCAATTAGACCAATTCTTATTAGTGACGAAAAACAAAAAGAAGCACCAGAAAGTTGGGACAGCGTAAAAGCGCTTGGCGTCCCTGGACAAAATTTCCGCATTCAAGTAGATGTGGCAAATTGCACGGGGTGCGGAGTTTGCGAAAAGGTCTGCCCTGCAAAACAAAAAGCACTTAAAATGGCCGAAAGTCGCGAGTTAGAGAAAAAAGAAGAGAAAAATCTTGAGTTTTCTAAGAGTTTGGATGAAAATGTTGAGACGATTTTTAAGAAAAGCACAATAAAAGGCTCTCAATTTAGAAAACCATATTTTGAGTTCAGCGGAGCGTGCGCGGGGTGCGGAGAAACACCATACATTAAACTTGCCACGCAACTTTTTGGACACAGAATGGTTATAGCAAACGCAACGGGTTGCAGTAGTATTTATTCGGGCAGTGCCCCTACTTCCCCATTCGCTAAAAATAAATACGGACGCGGTCCAGCATGGGCGAGCAGTCTTTTTGAAGACAACGCAGAATTTGGGCTTGGCATAAAATTTGCGCTAGACGAAAAACGCGAAACTCTTAAAAATGATGTTCAAAAGTATTTAGAAAATCACAAAGACGGCGAATTATCTTCCCTACTTCGCGATTGGCTAAGCAATTTCAATGACGGCGAAAAAACATATGAGCTATCACTTAAAATTGCCCCACTTTTTAAAGGCACTGAACTTGCTGGACAAGAATCCGCGCTTACAAAAGAAAGTGTTTTCATTATAGGCGGTGACGGCTGGGCATATGATATTGGGTTCGGCGGACTTGACCAAGTTTTGGCAAGCGGACAAAATGTAAATATTCTTGTTCTTGACACAGAAGTTTATTCAAATACGGGCGGGCAAATGTCAAAATCTACCCCACTCGGCGCTACGGCTAAATTCGCTATGGGCGGAAAAAGAA
>CAKVCH010000073.1 GCA_934725745.1 uncultured Clostridia bacterium
GGATAGGACTTACAAACAAGGCAAGCCAGACAATGGTCACTTGATTTTGATTGCAAAAAACAATGAAGGTTATCACAACCTTTTAAAACTTAATGCGATTGCGGCGAAAGAAGGGTTTTACTATAAGCCTAGAATCGACTATGATGTCTTGGAACAACATTCAAAAGGGCTTATCTGTCTTTCCGCGTGCCTTGCGGGACACATTCCACAATATCTTTTAAAAAGGGAATTTGATGAAGCATACAAGTTGGGGCTTAGGCTCAAAAATATGTTTGATGAAGGCGACTTCTATATTGAACTTCAAAACCACCACTTGCCAGAACAAATGGAGATTTTGGAGCCCCTAAACGAACTTGCAAAAAAACTCGGAGTCAAAACAGTCGCCACAAACGACGCTCACTACATTAAGCGTGAAGATGCCGAAATGCAAGATGTTTTGATGTGTATTCAAATGGGGAAATTCCTTGACGATACGGATAGGCTTCGCTTTTCAACCGACGAATTTTATGTCAAAACACGAGAAGAAATGGAAGAAGTTTTGGGCGCATATGAAGAAGCGCTTGACACAACGCAAGAAATTGCGGACAAGTGTTTTGTGACTATAAAAGCAAAGTCGCATAAAGACATTCCAAATCTTCCAGATAATTGTACCTTGCGTGACAATGAAAACTTCATCCCTAAATACACTGTTGAAGGGATGACAACTTATGAATTCCTTAAAAAACTTTGTTATGACGGTTTAAAAGACAGGTATCCAGTTGTAACTCCTGAAATTCAAAAAAGGGCAGACTATGAACTTGATATTATTAGGGAACAAGGCTTTGTCGAATATTTCCTTGTTGTTTGGGATTATATAAATTACGCTAGACAACACAACATCCCAGTTGGTCCTGGTCGTGGAAGCGGTGCGGGAAGTATTGTTGCGTATACGAGCGGAATTACGCGTGTTGACCCAATTAAATATAATCTACTTTTTGAAAGATTTATTCACCGTGAGCGTGTTTCAATGCCCGATTTTGATGTCGACTTTTGTTATGATAGAAGACCAGAAGTTATTGAGTATGCCAAAAGAAAGTATGGCAAGGATAATGTTGCTTACATCGGCACATTTGGGACGATGGCGGCGAAAAACGCCATTCGTGATGTCGCAAGAGTTCTTAGATTTCCGCTTGCAGAAGTTGGGAAAATTTGCAAGGAAATCCCAGCAAAGCTCCCAGAAGGCATTAAAAAACCACCTGTTTTAAAATATTATTTTGGAAGAACGGGCAAGGAAGAGGACGAAAAATATATTATTCCAAGTCTTAAAAAACTTTACGACGAAGACGACCGCGTGAAACGAGTTATTGATATGTCGATTAAACTTGAAGGGATGCCAAGACAGACTTCGACTCACGCGTGCGGGATTTTGATTGCGCCAGAACCAGTTGACACATATGTTCCGCTTTTGAGAAACGGCGACGAAATTGCGACCCAATATTCGATGATAGAACTCGAAGATTTGGGGCTTCTTAAAATGGACTTTTTGGGGCTTAGAACCCTTACTGATATTGATAAAGCGCTCAAACTTATAAAAAGAATCCATAATGTTGATATTGACTTTTACAATATGGAATACAACGACGCCAATGTCTTTAAACTTATTTCGTCTGGAAACACGGACGCTATTTTCCAACTTGAAGGTGGCGGAATGAAGTCCTTTATGAAGAAGTTGAAACCCGACAATTTGGAAGATATTATCGCGGGGATATCACTTTATCGCCCAGGACCTATGAAATATATTGATTCATATGTCAAAAATAAGCACAATCCAGCGGGAATAAAGTACGACCATCCGTGCCTAAAACCAATTCTTGAAGCAACCTATGGAATTATTGTTTACCAAGAGCAAGTTATGCAGATTGTCCAAGCAATGGCGGGATATTCGCTAGGACAAGCCGATATGGTTCGCCGTATTATGGGTAAGAAAAAGGTTGAGAAAATGGCAGCCGAAAAAGAAAAATTTATTTACGGGTGGCAAGACCCACGGGGCGAAAAAAGTATTGAAGGCGCATTAAAGCGTGGTGTTCCAGAAGACATTGCGAGAAAGGTTTTTGCGGATATGGAAGACTTTGCTAAATATGCTTTTAACAAATCTCACGCCGCCGCTTACGCATATTTGTCCTATCAAACGGCGTATTTGAAGTGTTATTATGAAGTTGAATTTATTGTTGCTGTTTTAAATAATAGGATTACTTCAATCGACGAAATTAAAAAATATATTATTTACGCGCGCGGGCAAGGAATCGAGGTCTTGCCACCTGACATAAATAAGTCAGAAACATATTTTAGTGTTGAGGACGGTAAAATTCGTTTTGGGCTTGCAGCGATTAAGAATGTCGGAATTGGCGTTGTTGAAGAAATTATAAAGGATAGAGAAGAGCGCGGAGAATACACAGATTTGCACGATTTTGTCGAAAGGACACAAACAAAAGGCGTGAATAAGCGTTGTATTGAAAGTTTAATTTTGGCTGGTGCTTTTGACTGCTTTGGCGCGCATAGGTCGCAACTTATGAGCGTTTATGAAAGTGTGATTGAAGTTGTCGCAAAAGATATAAAGAATAGGGCAACGGGACAATTTAGCCTTTTTGATGACACATCAATGGCGTCAACTAAAAAAGTTAAGTTGCCTGAAATGGCGGAGTACACTAAATCGACAAAATTAAAATTTGAAAAACAAGTCCTTGGAATGTATTTGTCGGGACATCCGCTTGACAATTATATGGACGAGTTTAATAAATTTACCTTTAACGCGTCAATGATTTCAAAGGATGACGAACAAGATTTTGAAGAAGACGGCGAGGATGAGGGAAACGACCAGGTCGAAGACGATAACGGACTTAAAAACGAAATGCCAGTTGTTTGTGGCGGTTCAATTGAAGAAGTTAGAAAACTTTTCTCTAAGTCGACGAATAAAGAAATGGCGATTGTTTCTGTTGAAGACCTTTATGGGACATTTGATGTTATGTTTTTCCCTAAACTATATGAAAGATATAAATCCCTTCTTGTTGAAGATAGTTTAATTAGGATTCACGGCAAAGTTTCAATTCGTGACGGCGGGGATGTGACTATATTGGCAGATAGAATCGAACATATGGGGGAACATTCAGAAGCCGAGACTCAAACAACTGTGGCGCATCAAAAAACATTATATCTAAGATACGACACACAAAATGGCATTATGCACAATAATGTGCTCGCGATTTTGAAAAGTTATCCAGGGAATGTGCCTGTCGTCGTAAAATGCACATACTACAATAGGGCGTTTAAGTTGGGCGTCAGCATTTCTGTAAGCGACCTATTGATGACGGAACTTTATTCGCTTCTTGACGAAGAAAATATAAAATTGGTTTAATTTAAAAAACGACCTTTCGTTTTAATAGATTTTAATTGGTTTTAAGTCTGTTAGTAAAAATGATAATGCAAAATTATTAAAAATACAGTAGTTTTTTATAAAAAATACAAATACTATATTGAAATTTTCTAAAAATAATAAAAGGGAAAGAAAAATGGAGATTAAAAACATCGCAGTTTTAACAAGTGGTGGCGACGCGCAGGGAATGAACACCGCAATAAATATTATTGTGAGAGTTGCTCGCGCAAGAAGGATATGGGTTTATGGCGTTTTGGAAGGATACAAAGGGCTCTTTAACGACCAATTTATTCAACTTGACGAAAAAATGGTCGAAAATATAGGCTTTACAGGCGGAAGTATCCTTAAAACATCAAGATTTGTCGATTTTAAAAATCCATCCGTCGTAAAAAAGTCAGCGGAAAATTTGAAATCACACAATATTGACGCTCTTATTGTGCTTGGTGGGGACGGCTCGTATAAAGGTGCACTTGACCTAGTTAAAGAAGGTGTGAATGTGATTTGCATTCCAGCAACAATTGATAACGACCTAAGATATACATCGCGTTGCCTTGGATTTGATACGGCAGTAAACAATTCGTGTAAATATATTGAAAATGTTAAACAAACTATGGACGCTTTAAGTCGTGGAGTAGTTTTTGAAGTTATGGGACGATATTGTGGCGACATTGCGCTTTACAGCGCGTGTTCGACCGCGTGCGACTTGATTGCCGTTCCAGAAAAGCCAACTACAGAAAAAGAAATTATAGAAAAAGTTAAACTTAACATAAAAAGGACAAATAAAGCGCCTACAATTGTAGTCGCTGAACATCAATTTGATGTTGTAGATTTGGCTAGAAAATTGACCAAAGAAACGGGTGTTGATTTTAAATATTCTATTGTAGGTTACATC
>CAKVCH010000074.1 GCA_934725745.1 uncultured Clostridia bacterium
CCCTTCTTCATAGCCACAACGATATTGGTAGGAATAGTTGTTTTTATAAGGTTCTTGATTAAGGAGATATTCTTGTCCGCCACTGACTTGCGACTGTAAAATTTTTGTATCAAAGAAAGGTTTTGTAGTCGTCAAATATCTAAATTTAAAGTCATCTGTAAAGCCTTTTAAAGTCATTGAAACATCTCTATCTTTAGCCTTTATTACATTTTCTTCAATGTTTGACTCGTCGTTACAAACGGCAGTGAAAACAATGTCCAATTTTGCATTTTTGCTATCAGATAAAACATTGACTTTTAAAAGTCCGCTGATGTTTTTAAGATAAACATTTCCAGTGTTTGTGAAAATATTTATTGTTGTAGACTTAATAGACGCCTTGTTCTCTTCATATGTAAGGTTAATTTCGCCCGATTCACTTAAAGCATAGACGCTACTATTTTTATCAATCTCACCCACATATATTTTCCCCGATGTAGACGAAAAAGTGCTTTTTCCAGATAAACTCGAGATATTTACGCTTCCACTCCCGACTTCAAATGTATTGCCGTTTGCCGTTCCATTCACAATCGAATTTGCCACAAAATTATTTGCGCTTTTTGCCCCGCCGTTTTGCAAAGACACAAATCCATAGACGCTTCCAAAAGTAAAGTTGGAATTGGTCGAATTTAAAATTACATTATTAGGCGTTCCATCTATTCCGACAGTTCCGATTGTGAAATTTCCGCCAGTTGAATTAACCATAAGGTCGCCTAGTAAAGTATCAATCTTGACTTTTGCGCCTTTCTTGTCAAATGATACGACTTCAAGGCCGTTTGAAAGTTCAAGTTTAGAAGTGCCGTTTGACGAAAAATTAAACTCGCCAGTCTTTGTTTCATACTTTATCTTTTCAGCCGAAAAACTTTCACCATTTGACAAAATAACATTGCCATTTTCCGTCTTTAAATTATATGTCTTAACCCCGCTCCCAATAAGCGTAATTTTACTTGACCCGCTTGTAATTAGATAAACATTGTCAGTCCCAATTGAATAGGTTTTAGAAATTTCTTCTGTTTCAACTTTGATAGAAGAATAAAATTCGATGTCTTTTGAGTTTTTGCAATAAATCATTGAAACATAATATTCTTTTGGCATTTTAAGTCGAACAACTGACCCCGACGAAACAAGAAGCCCCGACGGTTCGGTGATATTTATGTCTAAACTCTTGAATGTCCCAGTAATGCCTTCAAACTCACCGACCGAGTATTCGCTAGTGACATAGGCGTTAGCAAAGTTGCTCTTTGTAAACCCACGCACCTGCTGAGTGTAAACAAGTTCAACAACGCTAGACTCTTGGTTCGGTTCAATTATTACTTTCGTGCTACTTCCCGCTATTTTAACGCTATTTACGAGTGCGACCGAAAGGTCGGACGGGCTAAATTCTTTTACAATCGTTTCTTCAAAATTTACATATTCATATCCTAAAATACTTGTCCCTTGGAAGAAATAAAGAATGGCAAAAAACGCACCCGCTAAAACAATAGGCACAAGAAGTAAAAACATAAAATAAACAAAAAACTTTTTTACCTTTTTCTTCATTTTCTCCCCTTTTAAGTCTAAAAAAACTCGATAAGACTTGTTTTTTAAAACAATCAATATGGCACTTATTATTTTAAAAGTCATAATATCTGCCAAATAAAATTATTGTAAAAATTCTTATAAATTTAATCTAGTAAAAATAAGTAAATGGCAAAAATCTAATCCAAAATTGCTTTGATTCTTCTTACGCCCGCACTACTTGATTCTTCTTTTACAATCTTAAAGTGGTGCAACTCGCCCGTATGTTTTACATGTGGCCCACCACAGATTTCTGTCGATTTATCGCCAATGATATAGACTTTAACTTTGTCGCCGTACTTATTTTCAAAGACGCCGACAGCCCCGAGACTTTTTGCTTCGTCAAGACTCATTTCCTTGCAGACAACTGGAATGTCTTGTTTTATGCACTCGTTTACATAATCTTCAATTGCGCTCTTTTCTTCGTCCGTTAATTTGTGGTCACAGTTAAAGTCAAATCTTAATCTTTCACTTGTAATGTTGCTTCCCTTTTGGTTAATGTCAGGGCTAATAATATGTTTTAATGCAGAGTTTAAAAGGTGCACTGCCGTGTGAAGTCTAACAGTATTTTCGCCCGTATCAGCAAGCCCGCCTTTAAAGACTTTATCTCCCGCCATTTTGCTTTTTTCTTGGTGAATCTTAAAGGCTTCTTTGTATCCTTCTTCGTCAACACCTAGTCCTTTTTCTTTTGCTAGTTCCTTTGTCAGTTCAAAAGGAAATCCAAAAGTGTCGTACAATCTAAACGCAGTTTTGCCGTTTAGGACGCCATTTGTAGTATACTTGCAAACTTTTTCAAATTCTTTAATTCCTTGCGAAAGGGTTTTAGAAAATTTTTCATTTTCAAGCAAAATTTGTTTTTCAATTTCCGCTTGTTTTTCCACAAGTTCTGGATAAAATTCCTTATACATATCGACGACAACGCCCACAAGTTCTGCAAGTCTACTGCCATCAAAATTAAGTTTTCTTGCACAATTTATCGCACGCCTAATAAGTCGTCTTAGGACATAACCTTGTTCAACATTTAGTGGCACGACCCCGTCGCAAATCATAAAAACAGACGCCTTTATGTGGTCGGCAATAATACGCATATTTCGTTTTGTTTCATCATTTAAAAGATAGAAAAGGTTGCTTATTTCTTCAATTTTTTTGATGATTGGCATAAAAAGTTCACTATCATAAACGCTTTCTAGCCCATTTGAAATATATAAAAGTCTATCAAAGCCAAAGCCCGTATCAACATTGCGTTGTTTGTTTGGCTCTGCCTTTCCGCCTTTATTTTTTATGACATATTCCATATAGACATCGTTGCCAATCTCCACATACTTTCCGCAATCGCACGAAGGGTTGCAATCTTTTGAACATTTCTTCTTGCCCGTATCAATAAACATTTCGCTATCAGGTCCGCAAGGTCCAACACCACTTGCCAAAATCCACCAGTTGTGCTCTTTTGGTAAAAAGAAAATTTGCGCGTCAGTTAGCCCGCACTTTTTCCAGCATTCGTAAGACTCGTTGTCTCTAGGTGCAGTCTCATCGCCCGCAAAAACCGTGACAGCCAAATCTTCCTTTTTAATCCCCAAATAGTTTGGATTTGTCAAAAAGTCAAAACTCCACGCTATTTTTTCCTTTTTAAAATAGTCGCCAAGACTCCAATTCCCTAGCATTTCAAAAAATGTGCAGTGATAATCGTCGCCGACTTCTTCAATGTCGCCCGTTCTTATGCACTTTTGGATGTCAACAAGTCTTTTCCCGCAAGGATGTTTTTCGCCCAAAAGATATGGAACAAGTGGGTGCATTCCAGCGGTTGTAAAAAGAACACTTGGGTCGTTTTCAGGCACAAGTGAAGCGCTTGGAATAGCAATGTGTCCGCGTTCTTTATAAAAATTTAACCACATATTTCGTAGTTCTTTTGCAGTAAGTTTTTTCATTTTAACCTTCTTTTTGTTTCTATTTTATTTTCTAACTTTTTCCCAGTTTTGTTTACTTAAAAATGATTTTTTAATTTCATACTCTTAAAAATATCTTTATTAAAAACCTTTATTTACAAGTTGGCTTTTAGTATGGAATATCGTCGTCATCTTGTGGTGGAGCGGTTTCTTCTAGGCTCGCAACATCGTTTGACCTATTCGCGTCAACATAAGTTGTGATTTCTGGAATCCATTTAACTTTAATTTCCGCAAGCGCGCCGTTACGGTGTTTTGCAACAATAAGTTCACGAATGTTTGGACCTTCGTTGCTTTCCGTGTCGCTATATTTTGAAGCATCATAAATAAACATAACAATGTCCGCGTCTTGCTCAATTGCGCCCGATTCCCTAAGATCACTAAGTTGTGGCTTGTGGTCGCCCTGCCTTTTTTCAACATCACGCGACAACTGCGACAAGAGAAGGATTGGCACTTGAAGTTCTTTCGCCGCCGATTTTAGCGCCTTTGTGAAATTTGCGATTTCTTGTTGCCTACTTGTTTCCTTGCTCGTCGACTTGCTTGACATAAGTTGAAGGTAGTCAATCATAATAAGGTCAAGACCGTGCTCGCGTTTTAGCCTCCTACACTTGCTCAAAATTTCTGTTGGAGTGTTTAAAGATGAGTCGTCAATGTAAATTTTTGCGCTTGCAAGTTTTTTGTTTCCTTCCCAAAGTGCTTTCCAGTCGCTTGAAGAAAGTTTACCCATAAGCGCCTTTTCCATACTAACGCCACTCACGGAACAAAGC
>CAKVCH010000075.1 GCA_934725745.1 uncultured Clostridia bacterium
TTGCTGATATTTTTAATGTCAGCAAAGAAACGCGCGAAAAACTAATCATAAAATATGCAACTGACCTTGAACTCATTGACAGCCTAGGCGACCTTATTTCCAACTACTCGCACGGGATGAAACAAAAACTTGTTCTTATTTCCGCCTTTATACATAGTCCAAAGTTGTTTATTTTGGACGAACCTTTTGTTGGGCTCGACCCAAAAGCAACATTTGTCGTAAAAAACGCTTTCAAGGAGTTCGTCGCAAATGGTGGTGCTATTTTCTTTTCAACGCACATTTTAGATGTCGCGGAAAAGTTGTGTAATAAAGTTGCCATAATCAAAAATGGCGAAATTATAAAATTAGGAACAATGGACGAAGTTAAAAAAGACGGCTCACTAGAAAAAGTGTTCTTGGAGAGCGAAAATGAATAATCTTTTTGTCCTTTTGAAATACAACTTTTTAATGACAATCGGTTTATTGCGCGGAAAAAAGAGTAAATCAAATAAAGTTGGCATTGTTCTTTTTTGCCTTCTTACCCTTGTCATAATTTTCGCGTCTGGAATGCAAGCCTACTCGATGTACGAAGTTTTGTGCGAAACGGGCACTCAAGAAAGCCTACTTTATTCGGGCGTTAGCACATTGATTTTATTTTCGCTTGTTATGGGCGGGCTTAGGTCAACTAACACAAAAAAGACGCAAGACGCCGATTTTCTTCTCTCCCTTCCTATCAAAAAAACAACAATAGTTTTATCAAAAACAATCGGAAAATATTTTTATGATTTTTTCTTTGATTTTTGCATTTTTGTGCCTTACATAATAATCGGGGCAGTCAAAGTTGGCTACTCGCCACTTGTCATTTTTATGGGAGTTTTTATTTGCTTCCTTATGCCTTTTTTAAGCGTCGGGCTCACATTTGTTGTCGACTTTATCGTTCAAAAAATATTCAACAAATCAAAATATTCGGGCATTTTAAAATCAATTTTTTCACTTATCCTATTCTGCGCTATATTCTTTTGGTACTACTTGTCCGAAAACAATTTCCTAACCCGCTGTCTCACGGGATTCATTTACACGCCAAACTACAAAAACATTTTAGGAACTTTAGGGCTCACAATTGGAGTGTTTTTTATAGGAATTTTACTTTTCACTCTTACTTTTGGAACAATTACAAGTAGGTTTAAAAGTAGGTCGAAAAAACTTAATTTTTCAAAACCGCGCCCTCCTTTCAGGCTTCTTCTTAGAAAAGAAACTGCCTATTATTTTTCAACTCCCGTATATTTTGTTAACACAATTGTTGGCCCATTTATGATGATTTTGGGGCTAGTCATTGTACTAACTTTAAAACTTGATTTGTCGGGCGAAGTTATGAATATAGGAGCAAAAGATTTCGTGGCGCTTATATGCGCAATTGCACTATCAGCAATGTCCGCAACTTCCACGATTTCGGCGTCATCCATTTCCCTTGAAGGCAAAAATTTGTGGTTACTAAAATCAAGTCCAGTCAAAGAAAAAGACATCTTTTTATCAAAAATCACGCTCCACAATCTAGTCGTTTTGCCTGCAATAATTGTTTGCTCCGTGACACTCTTTGTAATGCTTAATATGTCCCTTGCTCAATTTTTTGAAATGCTCATTCTTCCAACTCTTGTCACAATTTTAAACTCAGTCCTTGGATTGTATCTCAATCTTTGCTTCCCTGTTTTAGATTATGAAAGCGAAACAAAAGTAATTAAACAAAGTTTGTGCGTTTTCTTAACTATGTTTTCACTACTCCCTGTGTCCGCCCTTCCAATAATTTTAATTAAACTTACGCCACTTTTGCCTTTGCAAGTTTTTTACATTTCCTTAATCTTTGACTTTATTTTGTGCGTCATTTTTACTTTCTTAACTTTTACTGACGGCGTCAAAAGATTTAGAAAATTATAATTTTTTGAATTTTTATATCTAAAAACTTTTTAATAACATCTAAAAAACTGCCTTTTTTTACAAAACCTTTATTTCTTCTATTAAAGGTCTTTAATTTAATTTTTTTAAAGTTTCCCGCTCAAAAGGAATATCGATAAAAAATTTAGGAACCAAAAAGTTAAAAATAATTGAAAAAATAAAAAATAGACAAAAACATTTTTTTTGATATAATAAATGAAGGAGAAAAAATGAAATATATTGAAGAACTACTAGAAGAAGAATTAAAATCAACAGCAAATGCCCTTGGATATAAGGGCGCAAATTTTGTGGTGACTTCTTGTGCCCTTCCTATTGCCGACTATCAAACAAGTGGCTGTATGAGTTTAGCAAAAATTTATCACAAATCACCTTTTGACATTGCAATCGACATTGCAAGTAACATAAAGTCGCTTGTTGCAGACAAAATCGAAGCGTGCAAGCCAGGATATATAAATATGACTATTTCGCAAGAATTTTTGTCAAAATATCTCGTGGAATTTATGCAAAACTACGAAAGTGACACACAGTCTCGCGCAACACATTACAAAACTATCATCGACTACGGCGGTGCAAATGTTGCAAAACCGCTTCATGTTGGACATCTTAGAACTGCGAACATTGGCGAAAGTTTGAAAAGGATTTGCCGTTTTGTCGGTTGCGAAACCATAGGCGATGTGCACCTCGGCGATTGGGGACTTCAAATGGGGCTTGTTATCACCGAAATTAAGCACAATCATCCAGATTTAGTCTATTTTGACGACAATTTTAAAGGCGAATATCCAAAAGAGTCACCTATCACAATTGACGACTTAAATACTCTTTATCCAACCGCTCGTGAAAAATCAAAAGATGACAAAAATTATCTAAACGAAGCAAAACAAGCAACATTTTTCTTGCAACAAGGAAAACGGGGCTATGTTGCGCTTTGGAAACACATTGTCGATGTGTCAAAAAAGGACTTAAAGAAAAATTATGATATGCTAAATGTCGATTTTGACCTTTGGTTAGGTGAAAGTGACGCACAAAAAGACAGTGAAAGAATGGTCGATTTCTTTGTCAAAAATAATTACGCAAAAAGAAGTGAAGGCGCACTCATTGTTGACATTAAACACGACAACGATAAAAAAGAAATGCCACCTTTTATGCTTGTAAAATCCGACGGCGCGATTTTATATAGCACAACCGACCTTGCAACACTATATGACCGCGTAACAAGACAAAAAGCGGAACGCGTTATTTATGTCGTTGATAATAGGCAAGAACTCCATTTTACACAACTTTTCCGAGTTTGCGACGACTACCCTGTTTTTGAAAAAGTCCCAAAACTAGATTTTGCAGGATTTGGCACGATAAACGGCAAGGACGGCAAACCATATAAGACCCGCGACGGCAAGGCAATGAGCCTTGAAATTTTGATAAACGAAGTCAAAAAGAGCGCAAGAAAACACACTGACGACACAACAATCGCCGATTCTGTCGCGATTTCAGCGCTTAAATTTGCCGATTTGTCAATTTTAAGGACAAAAGACTATATTTGCGACCCAGACAAAATTTGCGCGTTCGACGGCAAAACAGGACCTTATCTTCTTTATTCTCTCACGCGCGCAAAATCAATTTTAAGAAAGGTTTTGGGGGATAAAAAGTTTGATATAACAAGTTTTGACTCAAATTACTGCAACAAAGATTTACTTCTTTCATTTACCCAATTTGAAAAAGTTATTCTTGACGCATATAACACATTGTCACCAAACATTCTTTGCGACTACGCTTACAAAATCGCAAATATGTTTAACTCAAACTACTCAAAAACCAACATTTCAAAAGAAGAGAACAAAGAAAAGCAAACTGCCCTACTTTATGAAACATCTTGTTTTGTCTCTCTTCTAGAAAAAACACTTAATCTTCTTGCAATCAAAACCCTTGATAAAATGTAATTTTAAGTCTCACTTTAACCACTCAATTGGCTAAAACAACAAAATAAAAATTTCATTATAAATTTAATTGTTTCAACAACCACAAGGTACAAAGTAAAGGGTGCATTTCTTTTATCTTCGTATTTTGCTTGTGTATAAATCATAAAAATAAAGCAACCCCGCATTGTTTTTCATCTTCATATTTAGCGTATGCATAAATTATAACCATATTATCGGAAGTTGAGTCGGAGAGTTTACTCTCCAGCGAGACTGATGGTTATTCAAACTAGTGATGCCACAACTTGTTGTGGATTTGCGTTAAGCAAATTGATTTGTGAACAAAG
>CAKVCH010000076.1 GCA_934725745.1 uncultured Clostridia bacterium
TTCTTTTTACATTTACGATTTTGTAGCCTTTTTCCCATTCTTCAAGCATTTTTGGGATAAGTTCTGGCGGTTCTTGAAAGTCAATGTCAAGGCTAATTACACAATTTCCGCTAGACTCCTTGTGTCCAGCGAGCAACGCTGACTCTTGCCCAAAATTACGCGAAAAGTTTATAAGCCGAACATTTTTATCCACTTCGCATATTCTTTTTGTTATGTTGTATGTATTGTCGAAACTCCCGTCGTTTACAAAAATAATCTCATAAGAATATTTTGTCGCATCCATTATGCCTTTTATTCTGTTGTAGGCGTTTAAAACATTCTCTTCTTCGTTAAGCATTGGCATAACAATAGAAACATCAAATTTTTCCATTTTCTTTTGTCCTTTTTATTAGTATAAAGGTTTTCTTAATATTAGTCAAATTTTAAAGGTGAGAGAAAATTTCCTTTCAAAAAGTAAAACACACTAAATAATTTGACTTTTTCAATAAAAAAAGATATGTTTGTAGTAGAAGATGCAAAATATCTAAAAATTTCACATTTTGCAAAAGAAAGGATTGTTATGAAAACAGCCATTATTACAGATAGCAACAGCGGAATAAGTCAAGAAGAAGCAAAGGAACTTGGGCTTATTGTCGTCCCCATGCCTTTTTTGATTGACGGGCAAGACTACCTTGAAGGGAGTGATTTGGGGCGCGACGAATTTTATAAAAGACTCTTAGGCGGGGCGGACGTGTCGACAAGCCAGCCAAGTTCGTTTAGCGTGCAAGAAATATTTGATAATACACTAAAAACTTACGACGAGATTGTTTATATCCCAACAAGTAGCGCACTTTCAAACAGTTGCGAAACAGGGATGGCTATTGCTGAAAATTATGGTGGGAAGATTCAAGTTGTTGACAACAAAAGGATTTCCGTCCTTGAAAAGCGTTCTGCAATTGACGCCGTGAAACTTGCAAAGGAAGGGAAAAGTGCAAAAGAAATTAAAGATTGGCTTATGGCGACAAAAGATAATGCAAGCATATACATTATGTTGTCGACCTTAAAATATCTTAAAAAAGGTGGGAGACTAACTCCAGCCGCCGCCCTTATTGGCACAATGCTTTCAATTAAACCAATTCTCACTATTCAAGGCGGAAAATTGGATAAATTTGCTCAAGCGCTTGGAGTCAATCTAGGGAAGAAAAAAATGCTAGAACAAGTTGAAAAGGAACTTGCGGGTAGATTTAAAGAACAAGTCGAGAAAGGAAAATTATCCGTTAGTGTTGCTTATACATATGATAAAGTAAAAGCGGAAGAGTTTAAAACGGAAGTCGAAAAACAATTTGAAAAATACAATGTAAAAGTTGACTTTGTAGACGAACTTAGCCTTTCTATCGCTTGCCATACTGGCGAAAATGCTCTTGCTATTGCGTTATGTGAAACTGTTTAATACAATTTAAAACATTTACTTTAGAAATTAAAAAAAACTTTATCAGTAACTACGATAAAGTTTTTTTTGATATATTTTGTAAGTTTTTATTAAGATTTTAGGTCTTTATTCTCAAGCGCGCAAGGGCAGGAAACGGAACAATATTTTTGCTGGTCGTAGGCAATGCCGTTTTTGTCATAATAATCTTTTATCGCCGAATATCAATATTCATTTCATTAACATCAATAGGGATATGCCCAACTGCTTGAACTGCGTCGGCGCGAAAAATTACTTTGTTTTTATGATAAATTATAAATCTAAAATAGACAATTTTTTAAAATAGTCTAAAAATTATTCTACTTCAATCAATTCATATTCTTTATTTCCCACTTGTAGACGGCTGGCGGTATCGAGAATCCTTGCGCCGTTTCTGCTTTCTACTCTTTCGATAAAATGATTTTTTCCACTTTGAGAATAAAAAAGTTTTAAATATAGGGGAGACATAAAAGAAAAAGGTTGCAATCAAGAAATGTTACTAAAAAATGTCAAAATTGCTTGCAAAAAGCGGGAAAAATTGTTAAACTTATCAAAGTTTTAGGCAAAACCACCCAAAAAATTGCAATTATTAAATCTTTTTGTAAAAAAATGTTGACAAGAAGACAAATTTATATTAAAATCAATCGTACTCGAATGGTGGTGTAGCTTAGTTGGTTATAGCATTCGGTTCATACCCGAAAGGTCGCAAGTTCGAGTCTTGCCACCACCACCACTTTTAAAACGATATGGTCCCGTGGTCAAGCGGTTAAGACATCGCCCTTTCACGGCGGTAACATGGGTTCGAATCCCGTCGGGATCACCAAGAGAACAAAAACGGAAAGTCAAAAGGCTTTCCGTTTTTGCTTGCAATGATATTTCCTAATGGAAGTGATATTCGTTTCACGAATGATATTGTTTTGCGATGATATTTGCTAAAACAAATAATGTTTTTGCTAGTCAATGAAATTTTGCTAGTGTAAAATGATTGCTTTAAATATCAATATAATACGAGCGAGAGCGAGTAATATCAATGATTATAGTTCAATATCATAAGCGGAACGCTTATATCATTAAATTATGTAGGTTAAAAATAATTAAACTCATTTAATTTATTCTTCAAATGTTATATTAGAAATTATTTTTTTGCATTCAGAAGTCATTTGGTCGAATGTAAAGGGAAGAAGTCCTTTTAGATAATCTAGATATAGTCCTGCGATTCCGTTAACAATAAAGTAAAGAGTAAGCGGGTTGGCTTTAACGGGAAAAGTCTTGACTTGGGTTACGATTTGCGACTTCATATTGTCGACAAAAGATGTCGGAATTGCTTTTACAATTATGCGGTAATCGTCTTCATTTTTCTTAACATGTTCGCTTATCGCGTCGAGAAGAAGAGTTACATTGCCCGTATTTGAGACATCATTTAGCCCACTTGCCAATTTTTCAACCAACTCGTCTTTCATTTCTTCAATAATGTCAATTGGGTTATTGTAATGGTTATAAAAAGTCCCGCGGTTGATGTCCGCCTTTTTAACTAAATCGGTCACACTTATTTCGCTTAGTGGTTTTTTCTTTAAAAGCGCAATCATCGCGTCTTGCATAAGTTTTTTACTTCGTAAAGAATTTCTATAAACTGCTTTCATTTTTTTCCTTATGTTTTTAATTTCTTTGTTTTAAAATACAATAAAATATGTTTTTAATATGTACGAGTTCTATGTATACTAGGTATGTAGATTTACTAAATAGACAAATTATTGTACAGATGTGCAAAATTGTACATTGTCACAAACTTTGACTAATCAAATTTCAAAAAAAACTATATAATAGTGACAGTTGAAAATTGATTTTTTTAAGATAAATCGTTTTAACTAACATATTTTTGCAAATTGTGGATAGGTTGCTATCAGAACCATTCTAACAAATTGTGCAAAAATAGTCAACTGTACAAAATTAAGAAAAAGGAGAAAATTGTGAGCGTAATTGAAGTAAAAAATTTGACCAAAGATTATGGTAGCGGGCGCGGAGTTTTTGATGTTTCGTTTGCGGTCGAAAAGGGCGAAGTTTTTGGCTTTTTGGGACCAAACGGCGCGGGGAAAAGCACGACAATTAGACACCTTATGGGATTTTCAAAGCCACAAAGCGGGGAAACGAAAATTTTTGGTGAAGACACCTTTGATAAATACTTTGAAATCCTAAAAAAAGTTGGATACATTCCTGGTGAAATTGCTTTGCCACAAGGGCTAACGGGCGCGGAGTTTTTAAAAATGATGCAAGATTTACAAGGTATTCACAACAAAGAAAGGCTTGACTATTTGCTTGATTATTTTAAATTGTCAAAAACAAATTTGAAATGCGAAACAAAGCGTATGAGTTTGGGCGTAAAAAGAAAACTTGCCATTGTTGCGTCCTTTATGAGTGACCCAGATGTTCTTATTCTTGACGAGCCGACAAGCGGACTTGATATTGTTATGCAAGAAAAATTTATCGACTTTATTAAAACTGAAAAGGCTCGCGGAAAAACGATTCTTTTGTCCAGCCATATTTTTAGCGAAGTGGACGCAACTTGCGATAGGATTGCAATAATAAAAGACGGCAAAATTGTCTCTGAATTTGTCGCGGACGACTTAAAACATAAAACACAAAAGAATGCAGACGACGACAAGAACTTTATTGTTGAGGTTCAGGATCTCGGAGGCGTTTATAAGGATCTTTACGACA
>CAKVCH010000077.1 GCA_934725745.1 uncultured Clostridia bacterium
AATTTAACCAGCATTATAATTCCAAACAGTGTAACAAGCATAGGAAAGGACGCGTTCTATCTTTGTGGCTTTACAAACATAACTATTCCTAAGAGTGTGACGAGTATAAGTGCTTATGCCTTTAATAGTTGTTCAGATCTTACATCAGTTATATTTGAAGATATTAGTACTCACTGGACTTTATCGAAATCAGGATCTAGTCAAACGATTGAAATATTAAAATTGGATGACCCTACACAAAATGCAACAAACCTAGTGACAACGGCGGTTGCATATACTTGGACCAAAAATAGTTAAGATGTTTAGACAAATTGTTTTTTAAATTAATGTTAGTAGAAAGAGCCCTTTAAAGCTATGTGACTTTAGGGCTTTTTTCTGTAGATGGTAATCTTTACTAACTTATTTTAAAATGACACTAATTTATTTCTATAAATAATCTCTTTATTAAAAAAACATAAAAACCATTACTCCCCCACATAGAACTTGATGCGGGGGGTTGTTGCTGGCGGGGTGGTGGAGTCGGTTAGGTAAGACGCTTGGGCGAAGTAGGTATAGAAATTGCCGTTCTTTATAGCGTCGTCTATGACGCTTATGTCTCCTTGTTTATTAGAAATAGTTGCGATTTTTATAATTTCGTCTTCGTTTTGACGGAAGATGTCATAAGTTAAATATTTTTGGGCGTTGAGAGTTAGTTCTATGACGCCTTCTTTTAATGCTCCAGCCAACTTAAAATTGTCAATTTTGTCAAATCTTTTAGAAAATTCTTGTGGGATGTTGTCGACCGCAAAGTATCCTTTTATTTTGTATCTATCTGGCATATAAGGCGGGGCGAGGAGAACGAGATTTTGTTGGGACAAATCAAGCGCGCTTATGTCAATTTCTTGTACACTTGGCGGAACGATAAACTTTTCACTATCTTTTTGGACGCCTAAGTAAACGCCTTGTGCTATTGTAGTTGGCAAATTTGAGCCCGTGACTGATTTTGGAAGGGGCTTATCCTTTGTTGCTCCTACCCAAACGCAAACTGTGCGATTTGGCGAAAACGAAATATTCCACGCGTCGGTGTTGCCGTCATTTTTTGTACTACCGACCGTGCCTGTTTTGCCCGCGATATTTTGACCTATATTGCTTAATTTTTTACAAGTTCCGCTTTTGACGCTTTCTTTTAACATATCGGTCAAAAGATAGGCGGTTGATTCTTTCATAACGCGTCTTTCGCTTTCAAAATTGTGATAAATTTCGCGCCCGTTTTTGTCCAAAATTGTTTTTATAAGCCGACAATTTATCATTTTGCCAGAGTTTGCGATTGCTTGGTAGCAGTTTGCCATATCAAAAATCTTGACTCCTTTTGTTAACCCGCCAAGTGCCAAAGAGTAGCCGTTATCTTGCGAGTCAAGAGAAATCATATGAGAAGCAAAACTTTTAGCATAATCAATTCCCACATAGTTTAAAAGTTTGACGCTAGGAATATTGAGCGACTTGGCGAGTGCGTCTTTACAACTTATCCACCCGCTAAACTTTCTGTTGTAATTGTGTGGGGAATAGCCGCTGTAGCTTATTTTTTCATCTAAAATGGGTGTAAGTGGGGAAATAACACCACTTTCAAGCGCGGGTGCGTACGAGATTATAGGTTTAAAGACAGAACCTGGCTGACGATAAACATTTTGGAGATTGTAGTCACTTTTTCCATAAACAGCCGTCACCCCGCCACTTTTGTTATCAATAGTTAAGACCAAACAATCTGCGCCGTCTTGACTCATATTATCGACTTGATTTACGACTGCTTTTTGAAGGTCGTTATCAAGGAATGTGTGAATTTTATATCCCTTTATTAGCAAATCTTTTTCAGACATATGAAGAAGTTTGCACGCTTCATCAACGGCATAATTGTAGTATGTATTGTATCCTAAAAAACTTTTGTTTTGGTGCAAATTAAGCCCTTGAGAGGACGCTTCTTTGAAATTTTTTTCGTCAATTTTGCCTTGTAAAAACATTTGTTTTAAAACGACATTTCGCCTTTTTAAGCAGTTTTCGGGGTTTAAAGTTGGGGAATATAGTTTTGGTGACTTTATCATTCCAGCAAGCGTCGCCGACTCTGAAAGTGTAAGTTCTTTTGCACTTTTTGAAAAGTAGCGTTGCGACGCTTGGTTTATTCCAAAAGTGCCGTTGCCAAAGTATATGGCGTTAAGATATGCGTTCATAATTTCGTCTTTTGTAAGAGTTTTTTCTAGTTTTTTGGTCAAAATGAGCTCATTTAACTTGCGTTTTATTGTTTTTTCGCTTGTTAAATGGGTATTTTTTATAAGTTGTTGCGAGATTGTAGACGCTCCTTCGACAAACTTTCCTTTTGACAAATTTTTAAAAGCACTTTTAATAATTCTTTTGTAATTTACGCCGTGATGATTGTAAAAATTTTTGTCTTCTATACTAATAAACGCGTCTATTGTTTCTTTGTTTATTTCGTCAAAATCGGTCTTTTTTTGTTCCTTTAAATCAACACTTACAAGCTTTTTATCCTTGTCATACATTTCAACAGTTGCGCTTTCAATTACGAGCCTATCTTTATCGAACTTTTCACTTGAAAAAGCGGTCAAAAATCCACTTTCTAGCGCAACAACAAACGCCAGCCCCAAAAAAACAAGGGCTAGCACTATGTAAAAAACAACTTTTGCGGTGCGTTTTAAGACGAGTTTCATATAGATAGTATTGTGTTTTAAGATAAAAATTATGTAGAATAATAGCGAATAGTTGTGAATTAAATAGATAATTTAGAATTATATTTAAAATATTTATATGTATATTTGCAAATTTTTGTTGAAAAATGCCGACAAAAAATATATAATAGTGTCTATGGAAAAGAAGTATTTTATTGAGACCTTTGGCTGTCAAATGAATGTTCACGACTCCGAAAAAATTGCGGGGATGCTTCGTGACTTGGGATATGTTGAAGGGAAAACAAAGAGTGAAGCAGATATAATTGTATTCAACACTTGTTGTATAAGAGAAACGGCTGAAACAAAGATTATGGCTAAAATTGGTGATACAAAAGCTTTAAAGCGCGCCAATCCAAATCTTTTAATTGTTGTTTGTGGGTGTATGACACAACAAAAAGGAATGGCGGAACTACTTAAAAAGCGTTTTCCCTTTTTGAGCCTTGTCATTGGAACTCACAATCTTGAAGAAATGGAAGAGTACATAAAGGAATATAACAAAAAATTCCGCGCAATTGTTTGGGATAATGAGCAAGCGATTAAAGAAGACATCAAAATGTATCGAACAAGCGACGACAATGCGTGGGTTAACATTATGTATGGTTGTAACAACTTTTGTACATATTGTATCGTACCTTATGTTCGCGGGAGAGAGAGAAGTAGAAAGATAGATGACATTGCCAGTGAAGTCGAAAATTTGGCAAAAGAAGGTAAGTACAAAATGGTGACTCTTCTTGGTCAAAATGTCAATTCCTATGGCAACGACTTTAAAGACGGCACAAATTTTGTCACACTTCTAAAAAGGTTGTGTGAGATTAAGGGCAACTTTAAAATTTCGTTTATGTCGTCGCATCCAAAAGATTTTTCTTTTGAACTTATTGATTTTATCGCAAGTCATCAAGACAAAATGAGTATCAACTTGCACCTTCCAGTACAAAGTGGAAGTGACGAAGTTTTAAGAAGAATGAATAGGCGTTATACTAGCGCGCACTATAAAGAACTTGTTGATTATATATACAAAAAGATTCCAAACGCGACACTTTCGACAGACATTATTGTAGGTTTTCCAGGCGAAACAGAAAAAGATTTTGAAGACACTTTGGAACTTGTAAAGTACTGCAAATTTGCAAGTATATTTGGATTTGTATATTCCAAAAGACAAGGGACGCCTGCTTCGACTTTTGACGACCAAGTACCAGCAAAGGTAAAAAAAGAGCGAATAACAAGACTTTTTGAACTTGAACATTCTTTACAAAAAGAGACTTTAAAAAATTATGTTGGTAAAACTTATGACGCAACAATCGTGAAAGGCGATAAGGGTGATAAACTCGCTAAAACTCATTTTAATAAACTTATTAGAATTGAAGCGGGTGATTATGAGATTGGGCGTGAAGTTAAAGTTTTTGTTGAAAAAGTGGATAAT
>CAKVCH010000078.1 GCA_934725745.1 uncultured Clostridia bacterium
GGGTGTTTTGGCATAGTGGAAATCGAAGTCGACTCTGGGAGCAAAATGTCAAAAACAGGTTTTGGATTCTCGCACCCGCAAGGCTCTAAAATCTCCAAATCATCAACAAGTTTTAGGTCAATTTGAGACAACTCTAGTTCTCTATCATAATTTTTGGGCAAAACAAAGTCTTTTGGGCTATAATTTTGGGACAAATAGGCGTTGAGATTTGTCAAAAAGTTGTTGAAATTTGACTTCTTTATTGTAAGCCCCGCCGCCATTTTATGTCCGCCAAAAGTTTCTAGGACTTCTTTTTGACTTGAAATTGCGCTATAAATGTCAATATCAGCAACACTTCTCGCACTTCCCTTTAATAATCCGTCCACTTCAGAGAAAAGAACGGTCGGTCTATTAAACTCATTTGCAAGTTTTGCCGAAACAATGCCCAAAATTCCGCTATCCCAATTAGGCGACGAAAAAACTATCGCGTTATAATTTGAAATGTTGATGTTTTCTAGGCGCGAAATAGCGTCATCATACACTTTTGAACAAAGCGCCTGCCTTTCAACATTCATCTCTTCCAATTTGTCAATGGTGTTTTTGAGCAAAATTTTGTCCGTTTTGATGTATAAGTTAAGTGCAACGCTCGCATCGCCCATTCGCCCCGCCGCGTTGATTTTTGGTGCTAAACGAAAAGCGATGTCCGTTGACGACGCATCCATTGGGAGTTTATTTTGTTCAAAAAGCATTTTGACGCCAAGCGGAAGGTTATTCTCGTAATCTCTCATTCCAATTTTAACAATCGCGCGGTTTTCGTCAAGAAGAGGCACAATGTCGGCAATCGTCGCAATAGATGCAATGCCAAGATATTCTTTTGCAACACTTAGCCCTTCAAGTGCTTGCACAATTTTAAACGCAAGTCCCGTTCCGCAAAGGTATTTAAAAGGATATTCTTGCCCGTCAAGTTTTGCATTAACAACAATTCCGCTTGGTATAACTTCTGGAATGTCGTGGTGGTCGGTGACGGCAATTTCAATGCCAAGCGTCCTTGCAAAATCAACTTCTTTTGCGCACGAAATCCCACAATCCACAGTGATTATTAGGTCGGGCGAAAATCTTTCTTTTATCATTTTGACAGTGTCAATTGTAAGTCCATATCCGTCAATATAGCGGTTTGGAAGATAGTAATCGACATAAAAGTCTTTCGACATAAAATATTTCACAAGAATTGCCGTCGCGCTGACGCCGTCCACATCGTAGTCACCAAAAATCAAAACTTTTTCTTTTTTTGACATTGCTTGCCTAATTCTTTTCACTAGTTTGTCCATATTTTTGAGTTTAAAAGGGTCGTGAAAACAACTATCGTCGGGCTTTAAAAATTTTTTTAATTCGTCTTCGCTCTCAATTTTGCGCGAAGATAAAAGTTCGCACACAATAGGCGAAATATTGTACTTTTTTGATATTTCTTCTACATTCATAATAATTATATGTTATCACACTTTTTGCCTATTTCAAAACTTTTTTTTTGGGCAGTCAAAAATATTTTTCAAGATTAAAAAGAGCGCCACTATTATAGTAGCACTCTTCCTTATTTTTAAAATGTTTTAATTTTAATTATCTCTTTGCGTTCACAAAAATCACGCCAAAAATTAAACCTATGACACTTGCAAAAAGAATGTCAAAAAGTAGTCCCAATGTAAAAGAAAAACTTGACGCTAAAATCGAAAACAAAAAGAACGACAGTACAGTATACAAAGCCCCAATAATTGCGCCTTTTAACAGCCCTTTACTTTTGTCTTTTTTGGTCGCAATTTTAACACCGAGCGCAATACTCGCTATTTTAATTATTTGATTTGCAACCTTAATTACAGTGTCGCTCATATTGATAAATTTGTATAAAATAGCAAGAACTAAGACCGCAACAACAGTCAGCGCAAGAGCAAATAAAATTCCCTTAACAACACCCGCAATCCCTTGCTTTTTATTTGACATAACATTTTCCATATTTCCCCACCTTCATAGTTTTTTTTTTTACTTAGAAAATTAAAAATTCATTTTTCTAACTTCATATATAAAAAACTATGCCTAAAAATGAAAAAATATGTCTAATAAATTTGATGTTTTCTTAAACAAAAACCTATTTTCATATTTACCAAAATCACATAAAAAATAGGCAAACGCCTATTCTCTAAATTATTCATATAATTCTAAATCGTCTCTTTCAAAAATTGGGTCGTCAAAAAATTCAGCAGTCGTCATATCAAGTCCTTTAATAATTTGCATTACAGTTCTAAGATTTACACTTCTATTTCTTTCGCTCATTAAAGTTTTCATAGTATTATGTGGCATCGCAATATTTCGCTCTAACCTATATTGAGACAAATTCTTTTCTCTTAAAATGTTACTAATTCTCAAAGCGACCGCTGTCGACAACTTCATATTATTACCCTTTTACCCTACAGTTGTATTTACAACTATATTTTAGCAAAGATAATTATTGACATATGGTTGTATACACAACCGTAAACATTTGCTTTTTTAAGTAGTTTGTTGTACTATGGTTGTATATACAGCCCCAAATAAAAGGAACAATAATATGAATAAGATATGCTTTATTGGACATAGAAAAATGCTCTCTCTTTTGCTGAAAAAGGAGTTAAAAAAGTCTTGTCGAAAACAAAATACAAAGTGGATTTGATTTTTTTACCATGGGTTGCCATGGTGACTTTGACAGGATGGCTCTCAGCGTTTGTCGCGAACTTAAACAAAAATATGATTTTATTAAAATTGAAGTTGTTTTAACAAGTTTACATATATTTGATAAAAAAAATATTCAAGACAAGGGGTACAATCCTTATTCGGATGTCGACACGATTTTGTATGATACTGAAAACTCTTATTTCAAAACGATAATAATTGATAGTAATAAAGAAATGATTGATAGATGTGACGAACTAATTTGTTTTGTTGATTGTACAAAAGTCAAAAGTGGAGCAAAGATTGCACTAAAATACGCACAGAAAAAGAATTTAAAAATAACAAATCTCTTTTCAAAAAAATTCTTGGAAGAATAAAAAACAAACTAACCGAAAAGTTAATTTGTTTTTAGTTTAAATAAATAGGTGATAAAAATAGTTTTTAGGTCAAAAATTATTCCTTATTTTGCTTTTTTGATGTCTTTTTGGAAGTTGATTTTTTTGAAGCCTTCTTTTCTTTCTTTTCAGTCTCCTCTTTCACTTCTTCCTTAGGCTCTTCTTGTGGTTTTTCTTCTTCTTTTTTCTCTTCCACTTTTTCAGTGCCTTTTAAAACATCTTTTTTTGCTTCTTCTGGCTCAATTACATTGCCGTTTTCGTCAAGCAAAAGGTCTTGTTTTTGATCAATTCCCAAAATAACTTGCGCGTTAACAGTTATGTAACTTGGTTTTCCGCCTTCTTCGCCAGTTTTGATAGTTACAACTCTTCCCATATTGGTTTCTTTTTGAGAAACGATTTCGCCGTAAATCCCAGCATTTGTAACGACTTTGTCGCCCGCTTTGAGTTCCGACAACATTTTTGACGCTTGTTCTTGATTTTTCTTTCTATTTATGGTTCCTAAAATCAAATAAAACACCATAAGCGCAATCAAAACACCTAGCGCAATAGTCCAACCGACATTGTTTGCTTCACATAAAAAATTAAGCATAAAATCTCCTTTTATTTGAAAAGGCAAACCTTTTACGCCCTTTCACATAAATATTATAATAAAATCGCGGGAAATAAGCAAACCTTTTTATGTCCTTTTTTGTCACATTTTGGAAATAGTTTTTAAAATGAAAAAGAGTAACCACATCTTATAGTTACTCTTCATCATTTTCTTTTACAAAGATACTTTTTTCTTCCTATTTTCTTTTTCTTTTGCCTTTTTATCCGCTCTTATTACAAGCACAAATCCAATAGCAATAATAACACCGCCACAAATTACAAAATACTTCCATTCATAATAAAGGTCATTCACATGATTATAATTACTTTGTGCCTTTATTTCAGTTCCGCCCGTTCCAAAAACAATACTGCCGATTAAGTCAGTTCTCATAATTTCGGCACTTGAATTATTTTTTATCATTTCCAAAG
>CAKVCH010000079.1 GCA_934725745.1 uncultured Clostridia bacterium
ACAAAAATATATAGTCACCTGCGTAATTTTAAGATTTACATCCTAAAACAGCCGCACGCAGAATGTAATTTTCTAACCTTGAGTTTGTTTATGCTTTTTGTTTGGGCATATAACCATAACCTTGCCTTCTCTCTTTATGACCTTGCATTTATCACAAATTGGTTTAACTGATGGTCTAACTTTCATTTTTTCTTCTCCTTAAATTTGTTTTTAATTGGATTTACTTCTCCAAATTATTCTACCCTTAGTCAAATCATAAGGGCTCATCTCAACCTTAACTGCATCTCCGGCAAGAATTTTAATAAAATTCATTCTAAGTTTTCCCGAAATGTAGCAAGTGATGATATGCCCGTTTTGAAGTTTAACCTTAAATGTTGCATTAGGTAACACTTCTGTAACTATTCCTTCGGTTTCCAAACAATCTGATTTTGGCATTTTTTCTCCTTTTTCTTAAAAGAAAACATCAATTTTTGTTGTAGTAAGATTTTAGAATTGTCTTAATTTCATAATCGTACAAATCGTCAATCTCTTTATTTGTTGCGAGTTCGTCGAACGTATCCTTCAAATGTTTGATTCGCTTTTTCTTAGGGTTGTCAAAAGTTCTATAATCGCCGTCGCAAAGGTAAGCAAATTCGCCATCTAATTTTACAACGACATACATTCTTCCCTTGTCATGCCCCTTAATAGACTCCACAATACTTTTTACTTTCAACACAAAATTCTCCTTTTTATCAGGTTAAAATTTCCACGCCAGTGTCTGTAATAAGGATAGTGTTTTCATAATGCGCAGAGCAAGAACCGTCAACTGTTGTAACTGACCAGCCGTCAATGTCAATCTCGTAATCGCCTTCTGTAACCATAGGTTCAACCGCGATAACCATATTCTTTTTAAGAACTGGACCAAGACCCGCATAACCATAATTAGGAACGCTTGGATCCTCGTGAAGATTTCTGCCCACGCCGTGTCCGACCATATCTCTTACGACCCCAAAACCGTATTTTTCAACATAGTTTTGAACCGCAGAAGATATATCGCCCACTCTACTTCCCGCTTTAATATTTTTTATGCCTTCAAAAAAACTTTGCTTGGTGACATCAATAAGTTTTTGCCTTTCCTTGCTAATTTTTCCGACTGCAAAAGTCCTTGCACTGTCTCCGTGATAACCTTCATAACAAGCACCAACATCGACACTTACAATGTCGCCTTCTTTTAAAGGTTCGTCATTTGGAAAACCGTGCACAACGACTTCGTTTACGCTCGCACAAATGGTTGCTGGAAATCCACCATAGTGCAAAAACGAAGGTTTTGCTTTGTGACTTGTGATATAATCGTAAGCAATTTTGTCGAGTTCTTTGGTCGTCACTCCAGGTTTAACATACTTTTCAACTTCGAGAAGTGTGTTCCTTGTAATTTCGCCCGCTATTCTCATAATTGCAATTTCTTTATCAGACTTAATTTTTATCATAAAATCACTCTTTTATTTCGCTAAGGATGTTGTCAACAAGTTTGAAAGTTTTTTCCATACTATCTGTGGAATTTATCTTTTCAAAAAGACCCAAATCCTTATAGAAATCAATCACATCTTGTGGCAACTTTTGTTTAATTAACCTTTGTTTAATGACTTCTGGTGTGTCGTCGGCTCTAATATATACTTCACCGCCACATTTTTCGCAACAGCCATTTACAAGGTTATTCAAATGTGTAGGATTGCCACATTTTCTACACATTCTTCTTTTTGAAAGCCTATTTATAATCTCTTCGTCATCCAAATCAATCATAATAGCCTTATCAATTTGCGTCATCTTGCTTAACGCTTCCGCTTGGGTTCTCACTCTTGGAAATCCGTCCAAAACAAATCCATTTTTGCAGTCGTCTTGTTTAAGTCTATCTTCAACAATTTTAATTGTGAGTTCGTCAGGAACAAGTGACCCCGCGTCGATGTATTCTTTTGCCTTTTTCCCAAGAGCAGTTCCGTTCGCTATATTTGTTCTAAATATATCCCCTGTCGAGATGTGTGGAATGTTGTATTTTTCGCAAATCAAATTTGCTTGCGTTCCCTTCCCGCTTCCAGGGGGTCCAAGTAGTACAATCTTCATATTTTTTCCTTTTTAGTTATCAACAATTTATACACATTTACAAATTGTTTACTTTAAAAATCCTTTGTAATTTCTCATCAAAAGTTGTGCTTCAAGTTGTTTATCTAGTTCAAGCGCAACCGAAACAACGATAAGAAGCCCCGTCGCACTAAACGCGTTGATAAGCGAACCTGACGAACCAACAAGACTGAAAATGAAACTTGGAACAAGTGCGATGACAGCAAGGAATATTGCTCCCCACAAAGTCAACCTATTTGAGACTTTTTTAAGATAGTCTGCAGTAGGCTTGCCCGCTCTGTATCCAGGAATAAATCCGCCATTTTGTTGAATTTGTCTTGAAACATCTTCTGGATTGAAACTGATTTGTGAATAAAAATATGAGAAAAGTAAAATTAGTACTGCCAAAATAATTACATATGGCCATGTGCCAGCACCAAGATGCGTAGCATACCACATATAAGCACTCCCTTCTTCGGTACTATACCAGAATATACTCATAACGAGTTGTGGGAAACTTATAAGTGCCGTTGCAAAAATAATTGGCATAACGCCCGAGGCGTTGATTTTGATAGGAATGTTTGTGTTTTGTCCACCATACATCTTTCTACCTTTAATTTGTTTCGCGTATTGAACTGGGATTCGCCTTTCAGCGCTATCAATCCAAACGATAAACATAAAGATAACAATAAGCAAGGCAAAGAAAATAAGCAATGTCCACAAACTTTCAAGGTTACTTGCCGAGATGCTTGTGATTGCGTTAAATATTGCCATACCTGCGCTAGACAAAAGTCCAACGAAGATGAGAAGTGACAAACCATTTCCGATTCCAAGTGCGGTTATTTTTTCGCCAAGCCAAACAGTAAACATTGACCCCGCGACCAAAATAGCCACAACAACCGCTCCCGTTGCGAAAGGTGAACCAAAGAAAACAGTACTATCAAGGCTGTCTACGCCAAAACCTACGACGATACCAATACTTTGGATAATCGCGAGAATGAGCGCACAGATTCTTGTGTAAAGCGACATCTTCTTTCTACCTTCTTCCCCGCCTTGTTTGGAAAGCCTTTCAAGGCTAGGAATTGCGACTGAAAGCAATTGTATAATAATGGACGAGTTGATATAAGGAACAACTCCAAGTGCAAGCACTGCACCATTGCTAAGAGCGCTACCACTGACTGCACTAATGATTGACAAAAAGTCACCACCACTGCTAACTGCCTCTTGATAAGTACCAAGTTTAATACCAGGAGTAGGCAACCAGCAACCAATTCTATAAATAAGAAGCAGAAGTAAGGTCAAAAAAATCTTTTTTCTAACATCTTTAATTTTGAATGCTTCTCTTAGAGTCTTAAACATTATACCTCCTCAACGGAACCATTTGCTTCGATAATTTTCTTCTTTGCACTTTCAGAGAACTTGTTAAGTTTAACTGTGAGTGCTTTTTCAAGTTTACCATTGCCAAGAACTTTGACACCATATTCTTCAATTTTAGAAACGATGCCTTTTTCAATTAGGCTTTTTGCATCGACAGTAGCGTTGTCATCAAATTTGTTTAAATCTGAGACATTGATAACTGTGTAGTTCTTTCTAAACAAAGCGTTGTTGAAGCCTCTTCTAGGAAGTTTTCTGATAAGAGGCATTTGTCCGCCTTCAAATCCGACTCTAACACCGCCCCCGCTTCTAGCATTTTGACCCTTGTGACCTTTTCCGCTTGTCTTGCCGACGCCCGAACCAATGCCACGACCAAGTCTTTTTTGCTTAAATCTACTATTCTCTGCAGGTCTTAACGATTGAATGTTCATTTTTTATCTCCTTATATTAGTCAATTTCTTCGACTTTGACCAAGTGTCTTACTTTAAACAAACTGCCTTTAATGCAATCATTGTTTGGGAACACTCTTGTGGTGTTAAGTTTCTTAAAACCGAGCGCTTCCAAGATTTTTGCTTGGCGTTTGTC
>CAKVCH010000080.1 GCA_934725745.1 uncultured Clostridia bacterium
ACTTAATATAACATAGATATATTGACATTTCAATAGCCAAAAATTTTTTTGTGCATACTGCCATAATTAAAAATTTGCGCAAAATTCACCAAATTTTAAATAAAAGAATAAAATTTGATTAGGAGTAAATATGGCTATTTTAAACAAATCCACGCTAAATCACAAAATTACGCGGGACGGAACAAATGAAAAAATCGACTTGACAACTGACAGCAACACTTCGCGAGTAAATTTGCTCGGGAGCGACATTTCGGTCGTAAAAAGTTTCGACAAAAACTGGGTCGTTGCGGAAGAAATTATCAATGTAACGGTCGTCGTTACAAATAATTCTGATGTTGATTTAAGCCGTTTTAGTTTTGAAGATACTTTGTCAATTGACGCTAGTTTCGTTGGCGGAAGTCTGTCTATTGGCGGGCAAAGTTTTCCCGATTACAACATTGAAAATGGCTTTTCACACGACATAACTCTTGGCGGTTCGGGGGCGGATTTTGAAATAAAATATCAACTAAAAGTTGCAACCCACACGCTCGAAAATGCGGTAGAAAATACAACAAAAGTTTCTTTCTACGCGGGAGAAAATCAATATTCACTTTCGTCAAATAAGGAGACAGCAAATATTTTGGATAACCAAATTTATGTCCTAAAAAATGCCGATAAAAAAATTGTCATGTCGGGTGACACAATCACTTACACAATTGCGATTTCAAACGAAGGCACAGTCACAAATACCGACCTATTCTTTTCTGACCCCGTTCCAGCAGGCACGACATTTGTTACTGGAAGCGTAACCGTCGACTCGACTTCGCAACCAACATATGACCCCGCCACAGGCTTTGCCCTACCAGACCTATCCCCAAATCAAACAATAACAGTTACTTTCCAAGTGGAAGTTGAATAAAAGAAACAAAAAGAAAAGCCACTTGGACTTTTCTTTTTGTTTATCTGGCGGAGAGGACAAGATTCGAACTTGCGGTTGGTTGCCCAACACACGCTTTCCAAGCGTGCACTTTAGACCACTCGGACACCTCTCCAAGTATAGAAATGTATAACAAGTACAATGATAAATGTCAATTAGATTTTATGCACTTATCGAGTGGGATAAAGTGCATAGGGCTCCCGTTGCGAACATTTGTGAGTAATGGGATAAGGAGAAGGGTTGACGCAAAGCAACAATTGACGCAGTCATGTTGCATAAGTCTACTCTTCGACGCAGACCACTCGGACACCTCTCCATATATAAAATTATATAACAAGTACAATGATAAATGTCAATTAGATTTAATTGGCTAATAAAAAACTTTTTGTACCTTAAATACAAAAAAATATTATAATATCTTTTTGAAAAAGTCAAGCAGTTTATCTATCTTTAAAAGCATTCCGCATAAAGAAATCATCCACACTTATATTTAGCACTCTGGCAATTCTATAAAGTGCCTTAACATTATATTTACCATCACCACTTATAATTTTAGCATATGTACTTGGACTAATGTTACACATTTTACAAAATTTTGTTTTTGAAAAATTATTTTCTTCAATATAATTTTGTATTATTTTTATATTAACTTTATCTTCCATTTTTTATTCATCCCTTATTAGGAATAATTATATCATCCCTGATTAGGGATAGCCAAGACATTTTAGGCTATTAAATATATAATTTCTACAATGGAAGAAAATATGAAATTATTTGCAGAAAGGCTAAAAGAATTAAGAATTGAAAAGGGGTTATCTTTTCAAGGACTAGCAAAAGAAGTAGGCATAGGAGCTTCTTCACTTTGTCGCTGGGAAAACAATCAAGCGGATGTAAAAGGTTCACAACTTATCGTTCTATCAAAGTATTTTAATGTAACTGTTGATTATCTTTTAGGGCTTGAAGATTAGTTAAACATACACACCCCGTTCGTCTCCGAACGGGGTGTTTTCTAATGTTTTTTTAGAACACTTTTTTTCTTAAATTATATAGTGCTTTTTATTTTTTTATTTCCTTTACTTCTTTTATTTTTTATTATTTTTTTTCTTTTATTACTTTTTTCGTTTTTTTATCTCTTATTTTTTACTCTTTTTATTACTTTTTGTTCTTTTTTTTACTTTTTTTAAATCAACTTAGTTTCAAGTCGACGCCAGAAGTTGCTTTTGTAATCGATTTTATAATTACATGGTAGGAATAATCTGGGCTGACGCGGACTTCGACGCGGTCGCCAATGTGTCGTCCCATAACGGCTTTTCCAAAAGGGGATTCCTTGCTGACGATGTTTTGCGAGACATCGTTTTGCATTGTTGTTGCAAGTTGCATTGTTTCCGTTGTGCCGTCTTCTTCAAACAAGACTTCCACTTTATCAAAAATCCCTACTTCATCGGCGTTATTATTTATTTTGATGATTTTTGCCGTTTTTATCATCGCGCGAAGGAACTCAATTCGCCCTTCGTTTTTCCCTTTTTCCTTTCGGGCGGCGTGATATTCGGCGTTCTCGCTAAGGTCGCCGTGGGCTTTCGCTTCGACAATTTCTTGCGAAATGCGTGGACGCAAAACCGCAATTCGATAGTCGATTTCTTTTTGCATTTTATCAATGTCGTCTTGTGTCAGTTCGTTAAACATTTTGTTTTCCTTTTATTTCTTCGCGTAATTTCATCCAAAGTTTGCCTAGTTCGTTTCGCCCATTTCTATCTTGCCCAATGCCCCAAAAACTGTCTTTTGGCGAATCTTCGCAAATGGTATAATCACCCGTTTGAAGCAATTTCTTTTTTACATAAGGGTTTTGCTCAAGTTTTAGTCGCAACAATCTTTCCATAACAGAAAGCTTGATTTCATCCCAATTTTCGCACTGCTTATCTTTGTTTGCGTAACCAATTTTTTGCGCGTCGTGAGCGGAGAAACAATCCATAATTTCTTTTGCGACGTCTGGCGCGCTCTTTAAAAATTTTGACGCTTGATAGGCGTGTTCGACGGTTGGATAAACGACGCCATCGACGCACACTTTAAATGACGAAAAGTTGTCAAAAACAAAAAATTCTCTTGGATAAAAACCTATAAACTCGTCCATTTTTTCACTTAGCCACAGGTCACGATATTGCTCTAACTTTAACATTTTTCTCTCCCTTTTTTACGCTAATTTTTTTAATATCATTTTTTTGTTTTTAAAGCATTTTATACCTTTCTATACTTAAAAACTATTTTTCGCTACATTACACATTATATATGTTGCTGATTTTAGCGTCAAATATTTTGACTTGGTTGTGATTTTTGACCGCTTTTTTGTTAAAACTTTTTTTAAGTCAAAACGCCACACGAAAAAATATACTTAAAAAGACAAATAAAAAAGAGAACATCAAACTAACCCGTAAGGTTAAAGTGATGTTCCCTTATTTTTTTAAACCTATCTATTTTGCTCGGCGTTTTGGACATTAAGCATTGGTTCTTTAATATATTTTTCATAATACTTGTTAGTGATATGCTCAACAAGGTCCCTAACGCGCGACGCGCCACATTTCATCCAGCGCCCTTTGTCTTCCGCATAATACATCTTGTTGTGGAAGTAACTCGCGTGGCGTTTTGTAATTTCCGTGTCAACAATCGACCTATATTCTGGATAGTTACGCCTAATTATTTCCCATTGTGGTGGGTACAAAAGTGCAAAGTTTTCCGCACCAAGATTTGAGTCATATCCAAACGGGTCAAGTCTTTTTTGCTTGTCTGGTCCCGTGTAAACAAGTGGAATTGCGACATAAGATTTTTGCGAATTGTCAATAGGCGAAATTGAACCCCTAGGGTCTTTCTCCCTAATGTATCTTTCTGGGTCGTTTGTGTCAATAACTGTGTATATTCTAAGTCCCATAAGAGACTTTTTGTTTTCATAATATTCTGGTGACACATTTTGTCCCAAGACATTTTTGTCTAGTTGATAGTTGTTAGTTGCAACAAAAGTAAGATTTGCAATATTGTCGTCGCAATTGTCGCTGACAATCATTTTTCTAATAATGCTGTTTAATGTACTTACAGTCTCATTCCC
>CAKVCH010000081.1 GCA_934725745.1 uncultured Clostridia bacterium
GGACTTCGCACTCGCGAAGGGCTTGACATTGAAGCATTCGACTATAAGTATGGCGGGCATATTTTAAGGGACAAGAAAAAGGAAATTGATTTTCTTCATATGCACGGTTTTATAACCATTAAGAATGGTCATATTTGCGTAAGTCATAATGCGTATTATGTGTTAAACTCAATCATTTTAAAACTTATATAGAAAAGATGTAATTCTTAATTTAAAAACACTGTTTAAAGGGTCAATTAAATGATTTATTTTAAGCCCTAAGCGGTGTTTTTTATTGTGACTTTTTTAGAAGTGTTTAAGAACTTACATTTATATTAAAAGCAACATATAAATATATGTTGTTATTTTGTTTAAACAATTTAAATTTTGTAGATAGTTAAAAATATTTTTGTAGAATTTCACAAATTTTTAAAATTGGGTATTGAAATGTGAAAAGTTTTAATGTATAATCGTTATCGGAAATTAAAGGAGAAAGAAATATGGAGAAACAATTGGAATTCGCTTTTGATAAGACATTTACAGATCTTGTAAACGAAATTACTGATTATCAAGGAAAAATACAAGCGATAGACGGAAAAATTGAAGTTTTGAATGAACTTATGAAGGACGCTTCGGGCACTCTTCTTGAAACATATGAAGAAATGAAAGAAGAAGCGCTTGTCGAGAGAGAAGAAGCGCAAAGAATTATTGATGAAAATGTTATTGAAAAACATCAAATGATTATTGAAAACGCAAAAGAACGCAAATCAATGACTGAAATTGAAAGAGCAAAAAGAGCGTATCAAAGAGTTACATCTGCTATTCAAAAAAATCAAGAAAATGCAGAAGAATATCAATCTCAAATGGCGTTGTTTCAAGGTTTAAAGGCTTTAAAGAATAACGAAATTAAAGAAATGAAAGAAAAAGTTGAGAGTATTAAAGATGTCGACTTAGTTAAACTAAACGCTAAACAAGAAAACCTTGAAAAAGTTGAAGGCGAATATGATGTTGAGTCTTTAAAGAAAGATATTGAAGGCTACACAAAATGGCTTGGCGAAAACAAAGTTGCTATTAAACTTATCAACAAGTATCTTAAAATGAAAGGCATTAACAAGGAAATGGTTGAAGAACTCAAGAAAGATAAAGAGATTTTCACCAACGAAACCAAAGAAATTAGACAAGAAATCAAAGAAAGCAAGTCAATAAAAACAAAGTTGACTCAAGAAAACAAAGTTGACGCTCAAATCAAGAGAGCAAACAAGAGATATGCTAAAAAATCTACTCTTCTTGAAGAACTTAGAGAAGAAGCAAGTGAATATCAAGCAAAAGAACTCTTTAACAAACAAATGTATCAAAGTTTGCTTGCTGAAAACGCAAAACTTAGAGACCAAGCAACTGAAATCAAGAACTTCATTAGTAGCAAAGAACAAAAAGAACAAGAAAACGCTATTGAAGAAGAAGCAAACAAAGTTGCTTTCGTTCAAGACGAAAAACTTGCAGAAGAATATCCAGAATTTGATTTTATGACTTCTCAAAACTAATTATTGGTAAACTAACTTTTCAATAATTTAAAATAACGCAACTTGCACATTTACATTAGAAGAGCGATTTATAACGGTTAGTTAAAATGTATAAAAATAAGATTAAAGTAAAGTTGTACGACCTAAATAAACACGAAGTATTTAGTCAAATTGCATTAACCACTTACTTGGGAAAACCTAGTAGGTGGTTGTTTTTTTATTTAAAATAAAGTGATTTTTTAAGAAAAAATTTAAAGTCTATTGCCAAAATTGTTTGGTAAAAATTGGTATTTCATATATAATGAAAAGAATTAAAAAAGGAAATAAAATGTTAGCAATTATAAATTCTTTTGGTCTTATCGGCTTAAATGGCTATCTTGTAAAAGTTGAGATAGATGTAAATAAAGGACTTCCAACCTATGAAATGGTGGGACTTGCGGATGTCGCGATTAAAGAGTCAAAGCAACGCGTTTTGTCGGCGATAAAAAATCAAGGGTTTAACTATCCAATAAGTAAAATTACTATAAACCTTGCGCCAGCGGACACAAAAAAGGAAGGCTCTTTGTACGACCTTCCTATATCAATAGGTATTTTGGTCGGAACGGAGCAAATAAAGGCAGAAAGGGAGTTCTTAGACGGCTTTTCTTTTATTGGCGAACTTTCTCTTGATGGGACATTAAGGCGTATAAAGGGACTTCTTCCTATTTTAATCACCGCTAGAAGTTTGGGGATTAAAAAAGTGGTTATTCCAAAAGACAATGCAAATGAAGCGGGCTTTATTGAAGGTCTTGAAGTCTATCCAGCGGAAAACGTAGAAGAAGTTGTAAAGTTTTTAAATGGCGAAATCGAAATTAAGCCTGTTGAAGTTATGAGTTATGAATACATAAAGTCGACTAGAAAAACAATAGGTGATTTTTCGCAGATTAAAGGGCAGGCGAGTGCAAAACGCGCGCTTGAAATCTCGGCAGCGGGCGGACATAATGTTTTACTTATTGGACCCCCAGGGAGCGGAAAAACTATGCTTGCAAAGGCTTTTCCAAGCATTCTTCCAGATATGACCTTTGAAGAAGCGCTAGAAGTGACAAAGATTCATAGCATTGCAGGCACTCTTGATAGTAAGGTTGGCATTTTGACTGAGCGTCCATTTAGGTCTCCACATCACACGGCGACGGTTATCGCCTTAACAGGTGGCGGGGCAAAAGCAAAGCCAGGCGAGATAAGTCTTGCTCATAATGGTGTTCTTTTCCTTGATGAAATGCCAGAGTACAATAGACACACACTTGAAGCCTTGAGACAACCACTGGAAGATGGTGTTATAACTGTCGCAAGAAACGCCCAAAGCGTCGAATATCCAGCGAATTTTATTTTAATCGTGAGTATGAACCCTTGTCCTTGCGGAAATTACGGCTCGAAAGACCACGCTTGCAAGTGTAGCCCAGCCCAAATTCATAACTATTTATCAAAACTTTCTGGACCACTTATGGACAGAATTGATATGCTTATTGAAGTGGATAGTGTGAGCTATGAAGATTTGAGCGGAACTATTGATGAAGAGCCTTCAAGCGAAATCAAAAAGAGAGTGGATAAGGCTCGCGATATTCAATCAAAGCGCTATGCAGGTAAAAAGATTTATAGTAATAGCAAAATGACTAATCCAATGATAAAAAAGTATTGTCATCTTGATGATGAAAGTGTAAGACTTCTTGGTGAGGCGTTTGAAAATCTTAAACTCACCGCGCGTGCATATAATAGGGTTTTGAAGGTCGCTAGAACAATCGCGGACCTAGAAGGAAGCGAAGATGTTAAACTTGACCACATCATTGAAGCAATAAATTACAGAAATCTTGATGACAAGTATTGGGCATAAAAAGGAGTGAGAATGTTAGAAAATAGAGATGCAGTCATATTTTTGGATAGTTTCAACTTTATGACATATAGTAAAAAGAAAAAGATTTTGGAACTATTCAGCGCGCCAAAAGAAATTTTCAATCGTGGAAAGTTTGTAGATAATAAGGATAAGTTGACTGCAGTTTTAACTTCCGACCAATATAAAAATATGCTTGATAACTTAAACGACAAATATTTGTCGAAAGTTGTCGAAAAATTGAATAAACTCAATATCAAAACTTTGACCGTTTATGATGAAGATTATCCAGAACTTTTAAAGAATATTGACACTCCGCCATATGTTTTGTACTACAAAGGTGATAAATCAATTTTGCATAACCTTTGTATCGGCGTGGTAGGGAGTAGAAAAATAACTAATTATGGTGTTATGGCAACTGAAAAGTTTACAAGGGAACTTGTAAAATATGGCTTTACTATTGTAAGCGGTTTAGCCTACGGCGTAGATAGTGTAGCCCACACTGAGACTCTTAAAAGCAACGGCAAAACGATTGCTGTTTTGGCTGGCGGATTAGATAAAATTTATCCAACTGCAAACATTCAACTGGCAAACAAAATAGTCGAAACAGGCGGTGTGCTTGTAAGTGAAATGC
>CAKVCH010000082.1 GCA_934725745.1 uncultured Clostridia bacterium
TGTTGGCAAAACGAGTATCGTTCATATATGAGTGCCCCGCAAGCCCAAACGCAAGATATTCGCCCATTTCCCAATAGGTCATATTGTGTTTACTTTCATAATCAGGCACTGCGAAATTTGACACTTCATAACGCATTAGTCCCACTTTTTCAAAGGTTTCTAAACATAGATTGTACATTTCGACCGTGTCATCTTCACTTGGCAAGTCAATGACTCCCGCCTTTAATTTTTCCGCGATTGGAGTGCCGTCTTCAACGATAAGAGAATAGCACGAAACATGCTGAACCTTTGATTTTATGACAAATTTCGCCATTTTTTTTGCGTCAGCAACTGACTGGTATGGAAGTCCAATCATCATATCAATGCTGATATTTTTAAAACCAACTTTTTTTGCCAATTCAACCGCCATTTTTGCTTGCTTTGATGTATGTTGTCGTCCAATAACCTTTAAAAGGTCATCATTTAAGGTTTGGACGCCAATTGAAAGCCTATTCACGCCGATTAAAAGATATTCCCTAAGTTTATCTTCTGTGATGCTATCTGGATTAACTTCAATTGTTATTTCACAGTTGTTCAATAGCCTAAAATACTTTTTAATTTGTATCATTATGTTGGTAAAAACGCCTTCATCTAGCATACTTGGCGTTCCGCCACCAAAATATATGGACGAAATTTTGTATTTTGAGCCGATTTCTTCCCCACGCATTGCAATTTCTTTCATAAGTGCGTCAACATATATTTTTTTCTCGTCATCCTTGTTGCAATAAGACACAAACGAGCAATAATCGCACTTTTTGTTGTGACAAAATGGAATGTGAAAATATAACGCTAATGTATTCATATTTTTAGTCAAGTTTTAAAATGGTCATAAAGGCTTCACTTGGGATTTCAACCGAGCCCACTTGACGCATTCTTTTCTTGCCCTCCTTTTGTTTTTCGAGAAGTTTTCTCTTTCGCGAAATGTCACCACCGTAGCACTTTGCAAGAACATCTTTTCGCATTGCTTTGACCGTTTCTCTTGCAATAACTTTTCCACCTATGCACGCTTGAATTGGCAATTCAAACATTTGCCTTGGGATAACTTCTTTGAGTTTCTCAGCAAGTTTTTTCCCGCGCGAATAGGCGTTGTCTCTATGCACAATTATACTTAAAGCGTCGCATTTTTCGCCATTTAGCAAAATGTCAAGTTTTACAAGGTCGCTCTTTTCAAACCTATTCACTTCATAGTCCAAACTTGCATATCCGCGCGAACGCGATTTTAAGCCGTCAAAAAAGTCATAAACAATTTCGTTTAGCGGAATGTCATAACTAAGCATAACCCTATTTGAGTCAAGATATTGCATATCAAGATATTCTCCGCGTTTCCCTTGGCAAAGTTCCATAATATTGCCAACATATTCAGGTGGTGTGTAAATTTTAACGCTTGCTATCGGTTCGCAAATTTGCGAAATATCCGTAACAGGTGGAAGAAGAGACGGATTTGACACTTCAAGCATACTTCCGTCCGTTTTATACACCTTATAACTCACACTAGGAGCGGTTGTAATAATGTCAAGAGAGAACTCTCTTTCTAGCCTTTCAGTTATAATTTCAAGGTGCAAAAGCCCTAGAAAACCACATCTAAAACCAAAGCCAAGCGCATTTGATGTTTCTGGTGTAAAGTACAAGGAATCGTCGTTAAGTTTTAATTTTTCAAGAGCATCCTTTAAATCATTATATCTTGCCCCGTCTACTGGGAAAATCCCGCAAAAAACCATCGGTTTTACATCTTTATAGCCTTCAAGAGCAGAGTCGGTTTCGTTGCCAAAATAAGTTATCGTGTCGCCAACTTTTGTCTCTGAAACATTCTTTATAGACGCACTGACATAACCAACCATTCCGCAAGTTAGTTCGCTCGTTTCCTTCGTGCTTGGACAAAACACGCCGACTTCCGTCACATCATACGACTTGCCCGTACGCATCATTTTTATTTTGTCGCCCTTTTTTATTGAGCCGTCAAAAACACGAACAAGGCATACTGCGCCCTTGAAATTGTCATAATAACTATCAAAAATCAAGGCTTTAAGTGGCTTGTTTTTGTCGCCCTTTGGGCTTGGAATGTTCATAATTATACTTTCGAGTACTTTGTCAATGTTAATTCCTTCTTTTGCGGAAATTAAAGGTGCATCTTTGCACGAAAGTCCAATTATATCTTCGATTTCCTTTTTAACTTCTTCCACTCTTGCACTTGGAAGGTCGATTTTGTTGATAACTGGAATAATTGTAAGGTCGTTTTCAAGTGCCAAATAAACATTTGCCAATGTCTGCGCCTGAACACCCTGAGTTGCATCAACGACCAAAACTGCACCTTCGCACGCTTTAAGTGATCTTGACACTTCATAGGTAAAGTCAACATGTCCAGGGGTGTCAATAAGGTTTAACATATATTCTTCGCCTTCATATTCATAAAACATTCTTGTAGGTGTAAGTTTTATTGTAATTCCGCGCTCACGCTCAATGTCCATACTATCCAAAACTTGCTCCGTAAGTTCGCGCGACGAAAGAGTCCCCGTCTTTTCAATAAGCCTATCTGCGAGTGTGCTTTTGCCGTGGTCTATGTGTGCTATAATGCAAAAATTTCTGATTTTATCCAAGTCCATATTCATAATTGTTATTATAAAATATTTTATTGAATTTTTGCAAGTAAATCTTTGAAATTTGTTGCTATTTAAAAGACATAACATTTTCTAATCATAATCTTATTATTTTTTATTTCTTTTAAAAAGTGCAAAAATTTAGTTAACAACTCATTTTTAAAAAGACATATTGCAAAAGTAAATTTTATTTTTATTCAAAACATAATTTTTGCAAATATTTGATTTTTTTTAATTACATTCCCGAAAATTGGAAATTTTTGTAAAATAAAGCAAAAATAAGCATATTTTGTTACAAAAAATGTCCTTTTTTTGACAAAATGTGCATAAAATGATTGTAGAATACTAAAAAGTTTGTTATAATTATTGTAATTTTTAAGAAGTATACTCTTTTTTAGGAGATAAAATATATGAATTTGTTTAAAACTTGGCTCGTCAACAAATATGTCGCTCATAGGGGGCTTCACGACGACACTCATCCAGAAAACAGCATTTCTGCGTTTCTTAATGCACGCGATAACGGTTATGCAATAGAACTAGATGTTCACGCACTTGAAGATAACACTCCAGTTGTTTTCCACGATGAAACTTTAAAGCGCTTAACAGGTCAAGACGGCTACATTAAAAATATCAAAAATGTAGAAGAGTTGAAAAAAATTACTCTTCTTAATTCTGACGAAAAAATCCCTACTTTGGAAGAAGTTTTAAAGGCGGTCAATGGCTCGACGCCTATTCTTATAGAGATAAAGGACTATAACCTAAATGGTAATTTGGAAAGTCGCATATATGACCTTCTCAAAAAATATGAGGGCGAATACGCGGTTATGAGTTTTAACCCTTATTCTATGCGCTGGTTTAGAAAATATGCACCAGAGATTACAAGGGGTATTTTATCTTATTCCCTAAAAGACCAAAAGATGAGCTTTATGAAAAGATTCCTTCTTACTCGCCCAAAGTTTATAAAGAATGTTTGCGACCCACAATTTGTTGCTTATAAATGGGAAGAAGTCCCAAATAAATATGTTAAAAAGTTTAACGAACTTCCCCTTCTTGTCTGGGCTGTTCAAAATCAAAGCGATTATATGAAAGTTGCCCAACATTGCGACAATATCATATTTGAGAATTTCAGTCCAAGGATTTAATTCGTATTAAACACAACACAAAAAGGCGCTAAGCAATCTTAGCGCCTTTTTATAATAATTATAAAAATCTATTTGCCTTAACAAAAAAAGACACCAGTGGTGTCAATCTTTTTTACTTTTTTTGTTTCTTCCACAGATTCGGTCGCGAAAACTTCCCTTCGCTCCTTTTAAACATATCAGAGTCAAAACCAT
>CAKVCH010000083.1 GCA_934725745.1 uncultured Clostridia bacterium
CGCGTCGAACTTAAAAAAGGTGATAAATTTATTTTCACCGTCGAAGATGTCGTGGGCGATAGCGGAGTTGTGTCGTGCCCATATCCAGCGCTCTTAAAGGTTTTAAAAGTTAATCAAAAAATTTACGCGAACAACGGGCTTCTTGAATTTGTTGTCAAAGAAATTACAAAAAGAGAGTTTATTTGTCGCGTGAGCGTTGGTGGAATTTTGAGTGACCATAAGAGCATATCTATTCCGCACGTCCGCTTGCCACTACCTTATGTAAGTGAAAAGGACGATAAGAATATTGAGTTTGCGGTTAGAAACGATGTAGAATATATTTCCGCGTCTTTTGTAAGTAACAAATCCGACCTTGACGCGCTAAAACGCACGATTAAAAAGTACGGCGGACGCCAAGAAATTATTGCAAAGATTGAAAGCTTGGAAGGGATAAATAATCTTGACGCTATAATTGAAGCGTGCGACGGCATTATGGTCGCGCGTGGAGATATGGGGACGGAGATTGCAATTGAGCAAATCCCAGCCGTCCAAAAAAATATGATTGCGCACTGCATAGCGCACGCGAAAAAGGTTATTGTCGCGACCGAAATGTTAGAGAGTATGACGACTCAGAGACGACCAACTAGGGCGGAGACGACCGATGTCGCGCAAGCAATTTACGATAAGTCGGGCGCAACGATGTTGTCGGGTGAGACTGCGAGCGGAAATTATCCAATTGAAAGTTGCGACACGATGGCAAAAATTGCACTTGCCACTGAAAAAATGGTGGGCTATGATGACGAGTTCTTGTGCAACTACACAAGCGTAAACAAGAGTTTGTCTGCGATTGCCTATTCGGCGTGCGCGTCGTCGCGTGCGGTTGGCGCAAAGGCAATTTTGTGTTTTTCGGACAAAGGAAAAACGGCGAACGCTATCTCGCGTTTTAGACCAAAAGCGGACATTGTGGCGGTGACGCACGATAGTTATACTTTTAATAAACTTGCGCTAACTTGGGGCGTTACGCCAGTTTTGGCAAGCGAACAAAAAACGCAAGAAGAAATGCTAACTCTCGCGTCCGCTGTGGCAAAAAATCTTAAACTCGCTAAATCTGGCGATAAAATTATTGTGACTTTGGGGCTTCCGATTGCTCTAAAAGGCACAACGAACGCCATTCACATTTTGGATGTTGAATAAATAAATAAACGCGAAACTATTGTCAAAAGCACATTGTAAGAAAAAAATAGTAGATTATAAAAGAAAAATTTACTAATTCAGAAACATCTAAAAAAAACCAAAAGAATAAATCATAGAAAGTTAACTATGACAGGTGTGGTGCTTGTGTGGCAATGCTTTTTTAAGTGGACAGCGTTCTTCCAATTTAGCGGGCGTTTCAAAAAAACTTTTGATAATAAAAAATCTGCGATATATATTTATTGACTTTTTTGAAAAATAATAATATACTAATTATAGATGTGCGTGCGTAGGCGCGACACAAAAGGAGTTAAAATGATTCATTGGAGTGCTATTTTCATTTTTTTAGTTTTGGGGCTACTTGGGCTTTGGGTTGCTTATAGTTTTCTTAACAAAAACGGGCTTATCCTTTTCTCAGTTATTGCAGTTGCTTTTACATATATGTTGTCGGGAGTGCTTTTCTTTGGCAATTATGTTGTTATGATGTCGGCAGTTCTTATGCCACTTGTCTATTTTTCGCTCATTGTTATGTACGAAAAATATAGTAAAGATGACGCAAAGAAAATGTTTTTCTGCCTACTTGCAACTTTTGGTGTGTTTTTCCTAAGCAAGTTCTTGCTATGTGCCTATGCAGACTCTGAATACGGCAGTGGCACTTTCCTTACTTGGAGCGAACTTGGGATAAATGTTTGCCAAATCATTTCATTTGCGCTTGTTGGCTTCCTTGGCAACCTTTTTGTCGACAAATTCCCAATCAATAAGGAATATAAATATCTTAGACGCGCCGTCGTCGTCACAATTGCTGGCGCAATGGACGCATTTTTGATTTGTTTCTTAGGCTACATTGGAAGTTTAAGTTTTGTTGCAATGCTTGTTTCGTTCTTGTTGTATTTAGTTTTTGTTGCGGGCTCAGCATTCTCGGTTGCGTTCCTTAGAAAATATCTAAATCGCGAACCAGTCGCACCAAAAGCGGAAGAAGATAGAAAAGTAGAAGACGCCGAAGTCGTCGAAGTAAATGTGGAAGAAGAAGCAGACGAACCTTCAAACAAAGAAGTTGAAGAACAAGTTGAAGAGCCACAAGACGACAAAAAAGGCAAGAAGAAAAGAAAATAGTAGTGCTAAAAGCCAAAAGTTTTGATAGAATTTTAGGTTAGTTATCACAAATAGTTTGATTCGTTTTGAAAACAACTTTTGAGAAATAAAAGGGCGTTTTAAAATAAGAAAGTGTAAAATTTTGAATTGTTGCAAGAATGTTCAAAAACTTAAATTGTCGACTGTAATTTTGCACTTTTTAAAGAAAACCTAAAAATTTTGTAAAAACTACTTGATTATTTTACTTTTGGAGTGTATACTAATAGCATTCCAAAAGTTAATGGGCAATTAACTCAGTTGGTAGAGTGTCACTTTGACGTAGTGGAAGTCAGGAGTTCGAGTCTCTTATTGCCCACCATATTAAAAGGTCTTTCTATTTTGAAAGACTTTTTTGTTTTAAATATCATTGACCAAAGGCCAATATCATTAGCGTTTCGCCAATATCATTAAGTAAAAAAAATAAAAAAGGACTTTTTTTGCAATGAAATTGATTCTTTTAGTTTAGTGATATTACAATGATAGTTGTTTTGTTTTTAAGAAGATTTAGATATATTTAAAAAATGTTGGCGATATTAAAAATGGTCTATAAAAAAGCATTAAAAATTTCCTTTACATTTTAATGCAAAATAGAGTATTATATTTGTATGAAAGAAAAAAAGAGATTGATTGATAAAGCAATTACAAAATCATTTGCGATAGCGTTTATTTTAAGTGTCGGTTTTGTGGCGGGCGTGCCTGCTATAATTTTTGGCGCAACAAAGGGGATGACTTGGCTTTTAGTTGTAGGCATAATTGCTTGTGTTATGGGTTTTTATGGCACGCCTATTGCGTGGATTATGTTTGGCGAAAAAAAGAAAGCATTGCGCGTTGTTGATTGCGTGACAAGAGAGCATATTTTGTCGGTAAAAGAAATCGCAATGCAACTACAATGGAACGAAAAAGAAGTCAAAGAAATTGTCCAAAAATCAATTGTTAATAACTACATTGACGGCTATATTTTTGACGGCGAAAATTTGACTTTAAATCAAAAGAAAGCGCCAAAACGCGAGCGCATTCAAAACAAATGTTCCGCTTGTGGCGCAACACTTACGAAAACTGATACGGGCTACTTCTGCCCATACTGTGGCACCACTTTTGAAGAAAAATAGTAGATAAAAAATAAAAGAGTAATACTTACGGACTTTGTCCAAAAAAGTAGTACTCTTTTTTTGTACATATAATATTTTTAATGGCAAGTCAGTAGATGTTAGCATTGTGAGCGGACGCTACAATTATAAACAAATAGAAAAAATTATTAAAACGCCAGTTTAATTTGGTTTTTTAATGTAAATTTTATAGAATAATTTTCTATATATGCTTAAAACAAAATCCTTTATGTGCGATTTTATTTTGATATTATTTTATTATATGGTATAAATATGTGCGGAGGGAGTATGCTTAAAAATAGGAAAATTGTTGTTATTGCGACGACTGACAATATGATTTGGCAGTTTTTAATTCCGCATATTAAGCACTTAAAGGAATTGGGCAATGAAGTCGAACTCGTTTGTGCTAAAACGGGCTTTTGGTTTGACGAACTAAGAGACAAATATAACTTTGTTGTGCACGACATTGAGTTTACAAGAAACCCTATTTCGTTAAGAAATTTAAAGGGTTTTAAGCAACTTGTTAAACTCCAAAAAGAAAAGCATTATGAC
>CAKVCH010000084.1 GCA_934725745.1 uncultured Clostridia bacterium
CGAATACAGTTTAGATAAGACGAATTGGGCGCAAAGCTTAAATATAAAAGATGTTTTAATTGAAGACGGCGCGGTCGCAAATTATAAGGTTTACATAAAGATTTCGGGCTACATTTTCAAAAGTGTTATAGATAGTTGTGACCTTACAATTACTCCAAAACCTTTAACTGTTACGCCTAATTCGGCATCAAAGACTTATGGCGATAAAGACCCAACTTTTACGCAACAAGTGACGGGTTTTCTCGCGTCTGAAGACGACTTTTCGACTAGATATAGGTTGACGCGTGAGCAAGGGGAAAACGCGGGCGAGTATAACATTTTGCGGGGAAACTTTGATGTCGTCGGGTCATCTACAAGCAAATTTAAAAGGTCAAATTACACAATAAACTTTGTTGAAAATGTTAAGTTTACAATAAATAAAAGAATAATTACCATTATTCCTACAACTTTATCAAAAATTTATGGAGAGAGCAACCCGGCAAATTATAATTATGAGTTTAGAAATGTTGTAGCAAATGAAACTCCAAATAGTGACATCGTTTTGGATAGAGCAAGCGTTTTAGACGGTTTAGAAAGTGAAAATGTCGGAAAATACAACTTTTTCATTCGTTCTGGCGGACTTCTTGACAATGGGGCATTTTTAGCAAGCAACTATGTCGTTCAGGTTGACTCATCAAGGCAATTTGAGATTAAAAAACGCGCATTAACTATCACTCCAGATACAAACCAATCAAAAAAATTGTATGCAACTGATCCGATTTTGACATATTCATTTGAAAACGCAGTCCACGGTGAAGTCCCAAGTTTTTTGGGAGAACTTAGTAGAACCGTCGGCGAAAATGCTGGAGAATATGATATTTTAGTGGGAAGTTTAACACTAAAAGATAACGGCGCATTTTTGGCAAATAATTATTACATTGATTTCGTGTCGGGTGTCAAATTTTTCATATCTTATGGCGATATTGAAAATGTTGATTTTATTGACAAATCGATAACTTATTCTGGCGGAAAACATTATCTTGACTATGCTTATTCGGGCGAAGGGTTAAGTGCACAATATTCGCTTGACGGCGAAAACTTTTCAAGTGAAAGATTGGAGTTTAAAGATTGTGGCGAATATGTTATAACCGCGAAGTTTAGCAAAAAAAATTATTATGATTTAATTAAAACCGCAACGCTTACTATCACTAAAAAAGACCTTTTCGTTATTCCAAACGGTTCACAGACTACGATTTATGGTGAAGAATTAAGGATTGCTTATGTCTTTTCTGGCGAAGCAAGTGGAGAAATACCAAATTTTGTCGGCGCACTTGATACGGATAATCATAATGTCGGCTTGTGGACAATAAAAAAAGGTGATTTATTTCTTCAAGATAACGGCGAGTTTTTGGCAAACAACTATAATTTGGTCTTTATAAATTCGGAAAATTATACTCTTGAAATTACAAAGCGCGACCTATATATTTCTCCACTTTCATCGAACTCAAAAATATATGGAACATCTGACCCTGTTTTAAAATATGAAGTCGAAAATGGAGTTATAGACGACGCGGATTTAACAGATAACGCTTGTTTTGAAGGTGCTTTAACAAGAGAAAATCTTGCAAAAAATGATGTTGGAACATATGACATTTTGCAAGGAAATTTAAAAATTAAAGAGTCGACAAACGCTTTCAATAACTATAATTTAATTTTCCGCTCAGGTAAAAAATTTACAATAAACAAAGCACCCATTACAATACAACTAAATAATGTCGAATGCTTCTATGGCAACACAATATCATTATCGTCGGGTTCACAAAAAACGAATTATACGGTAACAAATGGTACAATTTACTATCCAGATGAATTGGGACTAAACTTTGTTTGTTTTGAGAATGGAGTGCAAGTTGAAATCTTAAATACATCACGAAGAAGTAGCGACCCAACGGGCTACCTTCTTACAGCAACTGCAAATAATGGAAATTACGATGTGACTGTTCTTGACGCAAGATATGTGATTAAATATGTAAACTATGATGTAACATTTGTTGTAGGCGAAGGGATGTCAACAATACAAGTTGAGCAATTTTCCAGTCCAAAGGAGTTGCCAAAGGGGTTATCGACTACCGCAGTAACAGGCTATGAACTTAGCGGTTGGTCAAACAACTTAAATGACTCAATTTTGACAACTGACGACATTTTTAATTATGAAGTAATGTCAAATATAACCTTTACAGCACAATTTACTCCAATTGCATATAGCCTAACCTTTATATTAAACGGCGGGGAACTTGCGGGTGAAAATTTATTGTCTTATACGATAGAAGATGATTTGTCTCTTCCTACCGCGACAAAAAATGGATACGATTTTGTGGGATTTTACTTGACTGACGACTTTTCAAGCGAAAGGATTGATAAAATTTCACGCGGAAACACTGGGGATAAGACATTTTATGCTAAGTTTGAAAGAAAGACTTATGTTGTAAATTTCAAACCACTCGAAACGGCGTCATCTGCAACAATTCTAGGGCAGGCAAATGTAAAATTTGGCGATAGTTATAACTTTTCAGTTACATTATCAAACGCTTATAATAAGTCGTATGTCTCTTTAAAAGCAATAATTTCTTGGGAAAATTCTTCAATTGAAAGCGTCGTTGCGACAAAAACAATTGAAAATGAGAAAGCGGTTTTTGAAATTGATAATGTTTTAGATGCTTTTTCGGTTGAAATTTCGGGAATTGAAATAAATAGTTATGACATTTCATTCTATGCCGACAGCATAAAGGTCGGAACCGTTACAAAAAAATATGGCGAAACTTTAACGACAAGCGAATATCCAGCGATTCCAGTAAAAAAACATTTTGATGAGTCTGTTTGGGAGCAAACTGAAGATGTCGTAATCTATGGCGACCAAGTAATTAACGCCGTTTATACTCCAAACACATACAAAGTAACCTTTGTTTTAGACGGCAAGAGTTATGATGTCGATGTCGTTTATGGTTCAAAAGCGGACACGACTGTTTTAAACCAAAATCGTACTCTTGGCGCCTTTGAATATTTCAAGTTTAGCAAATCAATTGATAACATTTCGGGCGATGAAGTAATTGAAGTGACGGTTGGTAGCAATGCTTTTATTCTATATATTGTGCTTGGAGTAATTGTCGCGAGTGCGATTGCTGTTGTTATTTTGAATATCATAAGACAAAGACGCAGAAAGAAATTTGCTTGGTGGGTTTTTGGAAAGTAATAAAAAAAGTAGCGAATTTAAAGAAAAATACGCAATATAGTTAATGATATAAGCACTAAAAATAGACTTAAAAAATATTTAAACAACAAATTACAACAAAAAATCATAGGTTTCGACCTATGATTTTTTGTTTATATCTATAACAAATTAAACTTTTTACATATCGATTTTTTAGCCTAATGAAAATTGAATAAAAACATTTTTAGGGAAGTGTTTTTTAAGTCGTATTTGATATGTTTTAATTTTCACCCTTTGCGAGTTTAACATATTTATTGTATTTTTCAATTGCAATTTGTTTGCTTTCTTCATACAATTTTTCCGCTAGTTCTGGCGATAATTTTTGTAATGCGGTGTATCTTGATTCGCCGAGCAAAAACTCTTTATAGTCTTTTGTAGGCGCGCCACTGTCAAGTCTAAATGGATTTTTGCCTTCCTTTATAAGTCTTGGGTCATACCTATAAAGTTGTAAATACCCGCATTCGACAGCGCGTTTAATTTCATTTTGTGATTCGCTCATATTGATTCCGTGGTTGATACAAGGGCTATAAGCAATAATTAAACTTGGGCCGTCGTAACTTTCCGCTTCAACAAACGCTTGCGCCGTTTGATTCATATTAGCGCCAAGCCCGACTTGTGCGACATAAACATTTTTGTAACTCATAGCAATCATTCCAAGG
>CAKVCH010000085.1 GCA_934725745.1 uncultured Clostridia bacterium
CTTCTATACTCATTCGGGTGGAATTATATTCGTTATCTATTGCTTGACAATCTCTTATAATTTCTTCTTGCACAGGAATAGGCGGAATAGGGATATAAACTTCTTCCTTCAAAAATGTGCTGTTTAAGCTCTTTCCAAAAGCTTTATCTCCTACATCTTGAAGGTCTATCAAACGACTATTAAACAAATGGAATAAATACAAATCTAACAATTCTGTTTTATCCAACGGAATTAAACCTGCAATAGCTTCATTTGTATACAAGTCTGCCCCCGCAATTGCTGTTTTCCCAATACTCAACTTAAAACTCAACAAAGTTGTCCCTTGGGGGATAAGCTTTACATTTGAGTGTGCGACTGCTTCGTCTGTTATTTTTTCTTTGGTATCAGTAATAACCTGTCCTTGCATTTCTGCAATGGATACCCACAAATTTGAACCTGTAAAGTATTCATATTTTTCACGGGAAGGAGTTCCGCCAATTAACACTTTACACTTTACCCCTAATTTCGATAACGGATATTTACTCATCAATTGTTTCTTTATTTTAACACTTGTTCTAATTGATTTGTTGAACGAAGAACGAGAGAAATCGAGCATATCTGTCGTAGCAACTATACCTGCGTACAGTTTATTTTCTTCTGTAAACGTAGGATACTCCCCTAAAAACGACTTGCGAATTGCGGTAGAGAGAGTTCCTTCCGCTCGCCTATCCGTATCGCAATACATTTTTCCGCCAGCTTTTATGATTTGAATACCTTCATTACCTTTACGTTTGCTCCAATCATAACCAAGGAATTCCTTTTGTTTCGCATTGTCGGTAGGAGCTGTTATGATGACCGTTTGTTGTGTGTATGTTAATGCAAAGTATAACAGTTTTTCAAACTCTTGAAGTTTAGCGTATTCATAGAATTTTATTGCCAACTGTCTTGCTTGTTCAGTTGTGGAAAGCTTTTTGAACGTTTTACTGCTTTGATACTTGATTGTTGTACTGTCGGTCTTAAACGCTTCTAAATACGTATTCAAGTATTCGCTGTTTGCTATCTCGTTAAAAGAAAGCTCTTGTTTTGCAAATGCGGTATAGATATCTTCGCCAACGTCAATTCTTGCGACATAGCTTTCAAATATTTCTTTATCTTTCCAATCTTCTAATTCCACACCCGAAAGAATGGCGCTTACACTGTCGTAAACCATATCCTTTTGCTTCGGAGGTTCGTTATATTTTTCAAGGAATAATACAACGGTGTTTGTTCCTGTTTCGCCAAAAGTTTTACTTCCGAATTGCACAATCGCTCGAATTAAGAAGTTTTGTAATATTTGTTCTCTTGCACCAGTATAGCTTGCGGAATCATTGCTTAAAATGCTCGACGGAAGAACAACAGCCGCAATTCCCTTCGGTTTTAAGAGTTGTGCGATTCTTTCTACGAATAACGTTTCTATTTCACTGCCGTTATCCCCAATTCTTTCAAGGAGTTCAAAAGAATTGTTTTTAAGTTTTAAGTGTTGTTTGAAATCCTTAACCGCATAAGGGGGATTTGCAACGAGAACATCAAAAGTCCCGTTTTCGATTTGTCTTTCGGGCAAACTTTCTAACCCGTCACCAAATACGATGTTTCCTTCACCTGCGCCATTCATATACAACGAGATTTTTGCAACACGAGCAAGACGATAGTCTTTTTCCACGCCAAAAATATGGTCGCGCACCCAATCATTATTGCCGTCAGATTCCACAAAGGCATTGATTGCTTCTACTGCTTCCGTTAAAAAGTGACCTGCGCCACAAGCGTAGTCAATAATTTTGGGATAAACCGTACCCTTTTCCGTATGCGTGATTTTCTCGACGGGTAAGCAATCCCATATAAATCTCGTAATAGGGGTTGGCGTAAAGAATTGTCCTTCATTTTGCTTAAACCCTTTGTTTAATAACTGCTCAAACAAGTCACCTAAAAATTGATGTTTGGAAGGGTACACAATTCTGTATTCTTGGAAGAGTTGAACAACTTCCACCAAGATTTTCCCGTTTTGATAGAATAATTCTTCGTTGTGAACGTCTTTGAAAGAAAAATCGTTGTTAGAGAAGAACTTCAAAATACGAATTTTATCCTTCAAATCGGCAATCGCTTTTTCACGAGTACGCCCTGTATAGTTCGTGAATAACCATTCGGGGTAATCAGCAGATACATAGAAAATTTCTTCGCGCATAAAGGTTTCCATACCTTCTTTATGCAGGCGTTGTAATCGGTCTTGTAAGGTTTCGTATGTGTCCGTTCCTTGTCTGTATTGAAATTCGACAACATCATTGTCCGATTTTTGAATTTCGTCTACGAGCTTACAAATAAAGAGTGCAATAAGACGGTTAAACGCATTTTCTTTATCGCTTACGTTGTTATGACGTAAAATTTCTTCAAACTTGTTTACAATTTTGTCGTCGGGAGTAAAATCGCGCAAATCCTTTTTAAGTAAAGGCTTTATTCCAATTTCATACGCCCTAGTGTCGTTTGAAAATATAAGGTCACCATACCACGTACTTGTATAGGTTTCTTTCCAAACAAGGTGTTTACCCTCTGCGGTAAATGCAGACGAATAGAGTTTTATTGTATCGTCTTTTTTTGCGCCTATAACAAGTTGTGGGTCATCCGAGCAGTTAATCGTCGGAGCTTTATAAACGATTTCGTTATTATCAATAGCAGAAGAATACAAAACCAACCATTTTGTTGCTCTTTCTTGTTGCCAATAAGAAAATAACTGACCGCCATCATTGCAAGTGTCTTTATACGCTTTATCAAACTCTCTACCTGCGGTTTTACACTCGATAATAAAAAGCATAGAGCCATCGGGAGCAGAAACGCATATATCTGCTCGCCCGCTTTTTGCGTCGTGGCCTAAATGCCATTCTTTTTCAAGTTCAATATGCTCAGGACGATAGCCTTTTTCAAGTAGCCTATTAACACACTCAAAAACAACAAAATTTTCAGGAGCATCAAAATTATCATTGCGTTCACGTCCTTTAATTTCTGCAGGATAAATTAATTTTTTATTTTCAAAATCCGCAATCAAAGAACAATTATATTGCGAGAAATTCTTTATATAGGTATTCCCTCTTTTAACAAAATCCAACAGTTGAAGTACCAACTCAAAATTTTTACTCGTAATCATTATTTCTTCTCCTTTAAGCCTTTTTCAATAATTTCCGTTAAAAAGTCGTTTATGCTATAAGCGTAATTTTCATTTTCTTTAATTTCGTTTACCTTTTCCCTAATCTGTTTATACATTTTTGGTGGTAAACGTAACGGAAAGGTAACCTTATCAACCGTTGGCGTTTTTGTTTTATTCATATCATAATCTCCGCATTATAATAATATCATAATATTATAATGCTATGATATCATATATTCAATAAAAAGTCAAGGGTTTTGGGGTAATTTAAGTTCAAATCCAGGTGTGGGAGAGTTTTGCCATACATTGACTTAAGGTGTGTGGGACAAAATCTATCGTGAGATTTTTCTAAAAAACACATTAAAAAAGACCTACAAAAGCGTAAAAATGCTCTTATAGGTCTTAATTTCTGCTATAAATACTGATTTTAGCGCGAAAAGACAAAAGTAAAGGTCTATAAGCAAAATACTTATAGACCTTTACTTTTGTCTCCCCCAGTTGGACTCGAACCAACGGTCCAGACTTCGGACATAGTCCTCGTCCGCTTTGGCTACGGACAATGCACTGCAATGTCCGCTTAACGCGTCGCGCCCTTTGTGCGGTTTGCTTACGCAAAATCCTGCGCAGGCTCGTTGGTTCGGACGAGAATTTACGAACCAACGTCCGGGGCGTACGCTATGTACGCCCGTTACTTTGCTAAAAACAGTCCACCGGACTGTTTTCTTTACGCAGTAACCCCTGCG
>CAKVCH010000086.1 GCA_934725745.1 uncultured Clostridia bacterium
GTGTGGGTCTTGCACGCCGTCAAGAATAACAATAAAATGTCCGTCGTCACTTTTACAACTTAAAATTTCGTCCACGCTTGAATACTTGTAATCTGTCACTTCCGCAACAACGCCTTGATGATGAGTGGACAATTTATCTAAATATTCCCTTGAAACAAAATCGAGTCTGACCTTGTTTTTCTTGCAAAGTTCAACAATTTTTTCTTTGCCCTTAGAATCTAAAATGGCAACCTTATTTATTGTTTTTCCCGCAACAAGCGCTTCATAAATACTATTTTTCCCGCTAATAATCATCTTTTTTCTCCTTCAAGAGCCTTTATCATATCGTCTTTTAAACGAGTGTTAATTTGTGATAATTTATCAAAATCCCTTTTTAAATAAAGGTATCCCACAACCGCTTCAAGAGCCGTTGCGCGTTTATAATCGGCAAGTCCCGCGTTTTTTGCAACCGTTGCCACATGCGCGTTACGCGCCCTTTTTAAAACCCCGTGCTCTTCTTCCCCTAAAAGGTCGTCAATTTTTTCTAAAAACGCACTTTGATAAGTCGCTTTTACAAATTTAGTTGATAATTTGTGCAATAAATTATTTTTATAGGTCGAATGGTCGACGAAAAATTGTCTCACAAGCACATTCCACACGCCGTCGCCCAAAAAAGCAAGACTTAGTGAGCTTATTTGCCCAATATCTTCATTTTTAACACCATCAAACCCCGCAATTTCTTCTAACATATTTATATAATATCATAAAAAATAAAAAATAAAAAGACTTTAAAATATATTTTTTCTATCCGCCACCAAATTTTATAAAAATAGACCTTTTCAAATCTTGTAATAAGCAAATAAATTTCTGTCATCATTTGTAAAAACCATAAAGACTAAAACAACTTCTACCTAACTCGATAAAACTTTTGACTAGTTTTGATAAATTTGTCATAATGTATATGTGAAAGCGTTTTTATTAAAATAAGCAAAATTTTTATATTGCCCATTTATTTTCTTTATAAAAACAAGTCTGTTGAATTTGATTTAATTACTCAAATCAATTTACTTAAAAGATTTTCACATTTAACACAACTTTTATATAAAAGGGAAAAAATATGTTCGCACCAAACGAAAAGGTCGCAAAACAACTACTTCATAAACTTTATCTCATTCAAAATGACGACCAATTTTTGTCCAAAATTGACGAAATCATTTTAGATGTCAAAAATCAAAATATTTGCGACGATATGGTTATTGAAAAAAGGACGAAAGGTCCACTTTCGACACTGAAAAAATATGTTTGTACAAAGAACGCTGAGTACCAACATTCGTGGGACTATATGCGCGATTTATATGGTCTTATGTTTTTGGTCGACTCAAACGCGCAAGTTGACGCAATATTAAGGCATTTTGAGCAAAACTACGAGCGTTACAAGAATAAATATGTCAAAAATATGATTGTCGATTATAGGCAGGTAACAAATAGAAAGCCTGGCACGAGCAAAATTCCATACAATTATCAAGACCCAAAAGGTAAAGAATACCAAACAAACGATAGTTACAAGTCGACAAAAGCCAATCTAATGATTATGGGAATTCCAGTCGAAGTTCAAATCAAGACAAAAGCGCAATATCTTGCTCACACCGCCACACACGATTCTATATATAAGTTGCTCACAATTGATGACGCTAAGATGCGATATGAAATTTCCGACAAACTCTTCCCTTATTTTGAAACATTCGCCTACCTTAGACTAAACAAAGAGCACTTAACATTTGGGCAAATCAAAAAAGTGCGCGAAGATATTAAAGAAATTTACAAAAGAAACTACGAAATATATTCAAAATTCCCTTTTGTTTTTAACGAATCACGCTGTTTGTACGGCGTAAACTTCTATCTTCTTAACAACCGCGAAAAATTTTTGTCTGACTCACCTTTTAAAGATGAAGGCATAACCCTACAAGTAGCTAGGAGCGAAATAAAGCAAGTCTACGAATATATCTATGACAAATTGGCAAAAGAAAAGCCATCGCTAAAACGCACCGAGCTTGTTAACCTAACCGTCGACACACTTGTTAAACTGCCTAACACAAAATACAAGTCAATCAAGACGCAAATTAGTGGCGAATATCGTCACGGGGCGTGTTTGCTTACTGGCATTTTTGATGTGTTAAAGCCCGAACAAGTCGCCCTTTTTCAAGAACTTAGCAAGGTCTATATGGAAGTCCATGTTGGCGTTTTAAGCGACGAAATTGTTTCTGCATACTATGGCGAACAACCTATTTTTGACGAGCAAGCACGCCTTAGACAAGTTGAGCATTGCAAAGGGGTTAGTTCTGCTATGATAGTTAGAAATTATGACACCAAACTCCCTAGCGACATTGGTCCCCTTCAATTTGATGAACCAAAAAAGAAAAAATATGACATTGCCTATGTCAGTGGTGTCTTTGACGGGCTTCACCCTGGGCACGTTGAACATTTATCGACTGTTTTTGACGAAGCAGAAGAAGTTTTTGTTGGCGTCAAGACCGACGAATATTCCCGTCGCGTCAAGCACAAAGAAACAATAAATAATGAAAACGATAGACTCGCTATCGTTTCTGCGTTTAGCGGGATAACAAACGCCTTTTTAACTGACAACGATATGTTGCCACCTGAATGGTTTTTAAATAAAGCAATTGATGTCTTATCTCGCGGTGGGCGCGTTGCAATATACCTTGGTTCCGACTGGCAAGCAAAAATAAACAGCAAGCCTGACAGCAGTTTGAAAGAGCTTAATTACATAATGGCAAACTTCCCTAGAATTGAACTCGCAAGCACACATAGAACTACAGAAAAAAGTCTTTCTACCACCCTTTTAAAAGAAAAGCTCATTCGTGAGCGCGATAGAAAAATTGTTGCAATGGAACTTAAAGATATGGGAGATAGTTATGTGTAAAATAGAAGAATTAAAAGAAAAATTGCTTTCCCTTCCCGACCTTCCTATCTTTATAGCAGGTCACAAAAACCCCGACCAAGACTCAATAGGAAGTTGCCTATGCCTTTGCCGTTTCTTGCGTCATTTTAAAAAAGACGCGTGGGTTTTGTTAAAAAAGGAAGAAAAATCTCTTGTTTCATGGCAAAATATTGATGATTTAGTCGTAGAAGGCATAAATGATGTTCTAAATCTCAAGCAAGTTTCACAAAAAAGTAGAAAAGTGTCTAAACTTAATAAGAATAACAACATTTTAAGCACAAATTGCTCTAATACGAGCCAAAATGACTATGTTTTTATTGCGCTTGACTTAAACGACTTGTCTCGGCTAGACAACCACCAAGACGAATATTTAAATGCAACTTTAAAATTAAACATCGACCACCACCAAGGAAATTCAACAAATGCAGATTTCGTTTTTTCTTGCGACAAGGAGTCAAGCACTTGTGAAATTTTGTTTAAACTCATTGAAAAAACGGACAAGTCTCTTCTTACTCTTGATAATTGCGAAAACATTTATTGCGGAATTTTAACCGATACTAATTGCTTTTCAAGAAGAATAACAAAAAGAACCTTTGACATCGCACAACAACTTATAAACCTTGGCGTCGATTACTATAAATTAAACCGTCTTGTTCTCTGGGGGCGCACAGTTGACGAACTTGTTTGTAGCGGACTTCTTGCACAAAACATCGTACGCGAGAGAAATTTTCATTATGTTGTGTGCGATAAAACTAAGACGCCAATGTGCAATTTATCTCAAAGCGTCCTTGTAAAAAAGGTGGCGGAAGATTTACGCAAAATTGACGGAATAAATATTCTTGTATTCCTTATTGACTATAAAGACAAATTTGTCGCAAAAGTTATGACAAACGACTGCGAAATCGCGGAT
>CAKVCH010000087.1 GCA_934725745.1 uncultured Clostridia bacterium
ATTTAAAAGTGTGCGAGAAATTCGCACACTTTTGCGTCTACTATTTTTGCCCAAAAAGGGCAAAAATAGTAGGACGCCCTGCAAAATTTTGTTTTGCACAAAATTTTGCAGAAATGTCACGCGCAAAATAAACCTTTTTATTTTAACAAACGAAATTTGTTGTATTTCTTTACTTTTTTTAATATATGATATAAAATAAAAAATATGAAAATTGTAATAATTGGTGCTGGGCCTGCGGGGCTAATGTGTGCATATATGGCGAGTCAAAATGATAAAAATAAAATCATTTTACTTGATAAAAACGAAAAAATTGGCAAAAAATTGTTCATTACGGGAAAGGGGCGTTGCAACATCACAAATCTATGTAATAAAGACGAATTTTTAAAAAATGTTGTAAACAATTCAAAATTTTTATATTCTGCAATTTCAAATTTTAGCCCACAAGATACTGTTGAATTCTTTAATAAAAATGGTTTAAAAACCACGCTTGAACGGGGCAATAGAATTTTTCCAGCGAGCGAAAAGTCAAGCGATGTGATAAAGACTTTTCAAAGGCTACTAAAAAAACAAAATATTGAATTGTGTCTAAATAGCAATGTGAAAAATGCTTATTACGACGGAAAACAATATGTAGTGTGTTTAGACAATAAAAAATTATTGTGTGACGCGCTAGTTGTCGCGACAGGTGGAAAATCTTATCCAACAACTGGCTCTACGGGGGACGGCTATAAAATTGCAAAAGGTTTTTCTCATTTAGTAGTTGACCCAAAACCCGCACTTTGTCCTATTTTGCTTAAAGACTACGACGGCGCGCTTGCCGGCTTGTCTCTTAAAAATGTTTCTGTTTCGATTAAAATCGGTAATAAAAAATTTACGCAGTTTGGCGAGATGCTCTTTACGCATAATGGGTTAAGCGGTCCAATTATTTTGACTTTAAGTAGTTTTATAAATAACTTTGATTTACAAGGAACCAAACTCTTCATCGACCTAAAACCAGCGCTTGATATTAAGCAACTTGAAAATAGGCTGTTGCGAGATTTTGAGACAAATAAAAATAAGAGTATAAAAAATTATTTAAAAGAACTTATGCCGTCTTCACTCATAAAATTGTTTGCGGAAAAAGCACATTTGCAACTTGACGCACCTATTAATCAAATTACAAAAAGTCAAAGAAATGATTTGATTACAACTTTAAAAGGAATGGAGTTCACAATAAAATCTTTGGAAAAGATTGACTACGCAATTGTTACAAGCGGTGGTGTTTCAGTCAAAGATATTGACCCAAAGACTATGGAAAGCAAGTTTAATAAAAATCTTTATTTTATAGGTGAAGTTTTAGATGTTGACGCTTTAACGGGTGGATTTAATATCCAGATTGCGCTCGCAACAGGGCACGCGTGCGGACAACATTTATCTAAGCTTGAAGGAGAAAAATAGTATGATATTTTGGATTTGTTATGTGCTTTTTTTGCTACCTTTTCACATTTTCGCACCATACAAAGTTTATGGAAAAAAGAATATTGAACGCAAGAAAAAGTACATTATAGTTAGCAACCACAAAAGCAATTTTGACCCAATTTTGTATGATTATGTCTTTAAGAGTAGAAACAGATATTTGGCAAAAAAAGAACTTTTTTCGTCTCGATTTAAATCATTTTTTATGAAGAATGTTTTTGGCGGGATTGCGATAGATAGAGAAAAGGGGCTTACTGTGGCGCAAGTCAAAGAGATTTGCCAAGTGATAAAAAGCAAACAAAATTTGGGGATTTTCCCAGAAGGCACTCGACGCGACGGACTAAAAAAAGAAGATGAAGTGAAGGGGGGTGCGTGTTTTTTTGCAATAAGAACAAAAACTCCGGTTATCCCTTGTTTTGTAGTAAAAAAGCACCGTTTTTTTAGAAAAAATGTTGTTTTAGTTGGCAAACCTTTTGAATTTAGCGAATTTTACGATAAAAAACTTGACAAAGAGACTTTACTTCAAGCAGAAATTAAACTCCGAGACAAGATTGTTGAACTAAATACAAGTTATCAAAATTACTTAGTAGAGAAAAAACTAGTTAAACAATTAAAACACGCAAAGCGCGCTAAAAATGGCTGATTTTATATTAAACTAACCAATTTTTATTGTTTTTTATATTCATATTTACAAAAAAAGTAAAAACAGTGCAAAATTGTTTTTATTTTTTTATATTTTTGATATAATATCCAAAGTTAGGAGAAATATTTTAATGGACGAGAAATTTGATTTAGATAGTATTGATAAAACTTTTACAAGATTTAAAGTCGGAGCAAAGGTTGAAGCGACTGTTGTCGCTAAACTTAAAAGTGGACTACTTGTTAATATAGGTGGCAAAAAAGACGGGCTAATTCCTTTTTGTGACGAAGAAAATAATGCAATTAAAGATGTCAATGTCGGCGATAGTTTTGAAGCAATCATTGTTAATACAAAAGATGAAAGTGGGGCAGTTGTCTTGTCAAAGCAAAAAGCGGACGATTTGAGAGTTGGCAATGAAATCGCAAGCACTTTGGCTGTTGGAAACGAAACTGAACTTATAATTACTTCTGTAACAAAGGCGGGACTAGTGTCTAAACTTGGCACTTTTGAAGTTTTCATTCCATATAGCCAAATATCTTATGGTCGTGTTGATAATAATTTGCAAAATTATGTTAATAAACAATTTAAGGCGATTGTTCTTGAGATAGACCTTATTAGACATAAAATTGTTGCATCGATAAAAGCGTATGAAGAACACGAAAAACTCTCAGCCGAAGAAGCTTTCTTTTCTTCAATCTATGAAAACAAAGTCGTTACTGGAAAGGTCGTAAGATTTACTGATTTTGGCGCTTTTGTCAATGTTGGTGGTGTTGACTGCTTATGTCATAATAGCGAAGTGAGTTATGAAAAGAATAAAAAAGCAAGCGATGTGCTTGAACTTGATAAGTCTTACGAGTTTAAAGTCATAAAGTTAGACAAAGAGAACAAGAAAGTTTCGCTTAGTTACAAGGCTCTACAACAAAATCCAATTATTGAAAAACTTAAAGCCTATAAAGTGGGTGATGTTGTAAACGGGGAAGTCAAAAAGATTTTGCCTTTTGGCGCGATTGTTTCGTTTGGTGACGGGCTTGAAGGACTTTTGCATGTAAAGGAAGCGTCACATTTCTATATAAGAAATGTCTATGAAGTCGCGAAAGTAGGGCAAAAAATGGATTTTAAAATCATTGAAATCGACCCAGAGAGCAATAAAGTTTCATTGTCTTTAAAGGCATTGCAAGAAGAGCCAGAAATAATGAAATTGAAATCAAAAGACGACGATTACGCCGAAACTGTTGCTAGCGCTGATTATGTAAAAGGTCAAGACGATAGCAAAGTCGAGATTAAGAGCGATTTGCAAGAAGAATAAAATAAAACAGAAAAATTTACCTGTGAAAACTTCTTTGCTATGTGGTTTTTAAGCCTTATCAGCATTCAAAGGCTAGGGAAATTTCGTAGAATTGTTTTTATATATAGTGCATTATAGTAAAAAAGCCTTTAAATGTGATTATTCACATAAAAAGGCTTTTTAATTTGGAGCTACTGGGCGGACTCGAACCGCCGACCTATTGATTACGAATCAATTGCTCTACCAACTGAGCCACAGTAGCATAAGTAAATTTGTATGTATTAAAACATCTTCCAATTTCATATGGTTTGCATAATTTTAAGGCGCAAGAGAGTAATTTTTATAACTCAAATGTTTTAAATATATATCAAAAAAACCAACCACAAAATAATCTATCAGTTTTTAATCCCTTTGT
>CAKVCH010000088.1 GCA_934725745.1 uncultured Clostridia bacterium
GACTATAAATCCATAACGGGCAATTTTTTAATATGCAAATCTGATAATTTCTGCAAATTGCTTGAAAAAAAAACTATTAGATGTTTTTTCATTTATTTGTAAAAAATCTTTTTAGTAAAAAATATGTAATACTATTTAAGAAAATAAGTTACTTTGACACAAAAAAAAAACAACCGCTTTTCTTTACTTTTTTTGTCAAATAGGGTAAAATTATTATAATAAAAGGATGTGCGTTAGTGAAAGTTTTTGCCATTTCGGATTTGCATTTATCTATAAATAACCCTAAACCTATGGATATTTTTGGACCTGTTTGGGATAATTATCTCGATAAGATTTTTGCGGATTGGAGAGAAAGGGTTGGAGAAGATGATATTGTTTTACTTGCGGGTGATTTTAGTTGGGCAATGAAACTTGAAGAAGCGGTGGCGGACCTAAATTTGATAGGCGCTCTTCCTGGGAAAAAAATTATGATACGTGGTAACCACGATTACTGGTGGGATTCAATAAGTAAACTTCGTGAGAAGTTGCCCCAGAACTTTTACGCAATCCAAAACGATAGTTTAAAAATAGGGAAATACATTTTTTGCGGAACGCGTGGCTGGACATTTGATGACGAAAAACTAAAAAATAGGGAACTATTACGCCTTGAAATGTCTTTGAAATCTGCTGTCGCTCAAAGAGTGGACGACGAAGAAATTATAAGTATGATTCATTTTCCGCCATACGAAAAAGGTTATAAGCCAACTGAGTACACGAATTTAATCGAAAAATACGGTATAAAAAAAGTTGTCTATGGACATCTTCACGGCGTTTGGAATTCAAAAGTATTAAAAGAATGCAATATTAACGGCGTCACATATTATCTTACATCTTGTGATATGACTGACAACAAATTGACACTTATTTCACAAGATTAAAAATTCTAAATATTTTTCTAAAAAGTCTCGTTACCTTGACGAGACTTTTTTATGCAAAAATATATGGAAAAGTAATATATTTGTAAAAACTAAACCATTTTTAGAAAAAAAATACAAAAAATTTAAAAAAATTTCTAAAAAGTGGTCAAAAGTGGTTGGAAGTGGTCAAAATTTGTGCTAAAATATTGACATAGAAAGGAGAAGTGAAAGTGTTTTTGGGCGAATTTGAACAAAAATGTGATAGCAAAAATCGTTTTCGCATTCCAAATAAGTTCAAAAAGGGCGTCAATAGCGAGATTGTTTTGCTTAAAGGCAACGACGGCTGTATTTTTGTTTTGTCAAAGAATTCGTTTGAGAGCCTTGTTGCAAAAGCGAGCGACCTTCCAATGTTCGACACAAATGCTCAAAAACCTTTGCGTTTGATTTTCTCTTCTGCTAGCGAACTTGAAGAAGACAATCAAGGTAGATTTTTACTTCCAAACAATTTGAAAAAATATGCTTGCATAGATAAAGACCTTGTTTTTGTCGGCGCTGGCAACAGAATAGAACTTTGGGCGAAAGAAAAGTGGGAAAAGTACTGCGAGACGGAAAATAGTCATATTGACGAACTTTTGCAAGGGTTGGGCGATTATGGAATTTAAACATATTCCAATTATGCTTTCCGAATGTGTTTCGGGGCTAAACATCAAAAAAGATGGAATTTATGTCGATGCTACATTAGGCGGAGCAGGGCACGCGAGTGTAATTGCAAGCCATTTGTCTGAAAAAGGAACTTTAATTGGAATCGACAAAGATGAAAAAGCACTCGAAGTTAGTCGGGAAAGACTGGATAAATTTAAGTGTAAAAAGATTCTCGTTCATAGCGACTTCCGTGATTTAGGAAAAGTTTTGGATGATTTAGGCATTGAAAAAGTAGACGGAATTTTGGCAGACCTTGGCGTTTCAAGTTATCAAATTGACGAGGCGAGTCGTGGTTTTAGTTACACAAAAGACGCACCACTAAATATGAGAATGGACACAACATCTAGGTTAGACGCAAAATATATTGTCAATAATTATAAAGAAGCCGATTTACTTAAAATTTTCTATGACTATGGTGAAGAAAATTTTGCGAAGTCGATTGTGAGAAACATTATTCAAGAACGACAAAAAAATGAAATTTCGACAACATTACAACTTGTAAAAATTATAGAAAAATCATATCCGCCAAAACTTCTTCACAAAGGCGGGAGTGTTGCAAAAAAAACTTTTCAAGCGCTTAGAATTGAAACAAACGGCGAACTGGATTCTTTAAAACAATTGTTAGACACAATGATTGATAGGCTTTCACCACAAGGAAGACTTTGCATAATCACATTTCATTCGCTTGAAGATAGAATTGTAAAAGATAAGTTTAAACTCGAAAGCACTGATTGCATTTGTCCAAAAGAATTTCCAATTTGTGTTTGTCATCATAAAGCAAGACTAAAACTAATTACAAAAAAACCTTTAATTCCGTCAAGTGACGAGCAAAAATTAAATTCAAGAAGCACATCAAGTAAATTGCGAATTGCAGAGAAAATATAATAGTTATAAATTTATAACAACACTAAAAATTTACAAAAAACGCTAAAAAACAAGCATTTTTCGTGAAAAAACGCTAAAAAATAGTGAAATTTCTAAAAATTCGTTAAGTTTTTAAAAATAAAAAGGATAAAAAATAGGACATAAAAGGAGAGAATTATGGAAGGGAAATCAAGAAATGATATTTTACTTGAGGAAAAAATTGACCAAATAGACGATGCAAATTTTGATAAAGTGTACAACATAAACGAAATGGTTGACAATTCAATTGACCAGTTTGATAGCGAAATAATTTTAGGCGATTTTGATGAAAATGTTTCAAGAAACAAACAAAACGACGAAACTTTTTCTCTTGAAGTTGCACCAAACGAGTTTTTAGACAACTTCAAAGTCGGCGAAGAAGAAGTTAAGATACACAAAAAATCAAAAATCAAAAATCGTCCACTTATTTTTGCTTTTACTTCTATTATGGCACTACTTGGCATATTGTTTATATATAATATGTTTGTGATAAATTCTCTCGAGTATCGTGCGGGAAAAGCATTTGCCACGGCAGGGGTACTTGCTGGAACAGAAGCTGAAAATAATGTTATCACTTTTGAGAATGGCGCGACAATGGAAATCGAAAACAGCACGGAGTACAAAACAGAAAACAAGTCACAAACAAATTGGTTTGACTCTTTAATTGGAAAAGTCAACCAAATGTTTGGAGGCAATTATTAAACCAAAAGTAGCATATTCAAGTTTATCGTTACAAAAGAGGTTACTATCATTTATTTTGATAGTGGCCTTTCTTTTTTGTTTGCTTTTTGTCCGACTTTTCTTTTTACAAGTAATTAAACAAAAAAGTATGCAAATTAAAGCGGTCGAGCAGTGGGTTAGAACACTTCCTCTCACTGCAAAACGCGGACAAATTGTGGATTGCAATGGCAATATTTTGGCACTTTCATCGACAACCTACGACTGCTATGTTCGCGCAAAAGAGATAAAAGAACCTGCAAAAGTTGCTACATATTTAGCTTCAATTTTGTCCCTTGACTATGAATCTTTGTATTTAAAATGTCGAAATGTTTATATTTCTGAAAGCCTTGTGAAGTTGCAACTTGATGAAAACACCGCTAAAAAAATAGTCGAAAAGAATTTTGATGGCGTGTATTTAAGCGAAAATATAAAAAGAATTTATCCTTATGGAAATAGTTTGTCCCAAGTTTTAGGTTATCTCACAAGCGATAGTGTGGGGCAAAGCGGGGTCGAAAGTTATTATGATGAAATATTAAAAGG